>JANXVV010000227.1 GCA_025351525.1 Humisphaera sp.
ATTCCAACGGAATGATGAAATATGCGGGGTAGAATCATCCGCACATCCAACTCGGAGAACGCCCGCGAAAACTGCGTCGGAACGCTCCGCTTCCCATCGTGGCCGGACACCAACCATAGATGCAGCGTCCGGGCGGATAATTCCAATCCCGCCTCGGTCAGCTTTTCCCACGCATGTCTCGGATGAAACCCCGACAACTCCCGCCGATACATCCCCAACGCCTTCGTCCGCACCGACGACGCGAGCCTGGCGTTCGACGGCTTTCCCCGCAGCCGATGTGCCACGCCGATATCCCCATTGCTTTCCAGGCGACGCTGCACTCGACGCACCTGCCGGACGCTCAGCGAAAGCAACCGCCCGGCCTCCTCCTGCATACGCTTGCCCTCCAAAACCAATGACATCACCTTCAAACATCCCTTTCGCAACGGCTCATCGCAAATAAATCTTTCCCCATCCACTATTTATAAAAAGCGGACATTCCTATTTGCACATGACACATATTTCTTTTGTCTTGTGACGATCCGCCCCAAGCGGTAGACTATCGCACAAAAGGATGCATCAACATGGCCAAGCAGCAGAAGAGGCTGGGCGAAATCCTGGCGGAGTGGAAATTTCTCAATCCCAAGGAAATCGACAAGGCGCTGGAGCACGCCAAGGCGAAAAACCTGCGCATCGGCGAGGCGCTGATCGACCTGAAGATGTGCAACGAGAACCAGGTCGCCAAGGCCCTGGCGACTCAGTATGGGATGGAGTACATCGATCTCGACAAGAGTTCGGTGCCGCCCAACGCGATCAATTCGATTCCCGATGACATCATGCGCAAGCACCTGATCCTGCCGTTGGGCATGGAGAACGGAAAGCTGCGCGTGGCGATCCACGATCCGCTCGATCTGGAACTGCTCGACATTCTGCGCTTCCGGCTCGGCAAGGAACTCCGCCCGGTGCTGGCGGCCAAGGGGCGGATCAAGGGATACCTCGACGAGCTTTTTCAAACCAGCGCGCAAAACACCATCGACAAAACGATGGACAAGGGCTGGGCATCTCTCGATAAATCGCTGGACAAAACGCTCGATAAATCACTCGATAAATCGCTGGACAAATCCGTCGACAAGTCGATCGACATCGCCGGCATGGGCGAAGATGTGATGAACGACCCGACGCAGGCGCCGATCATCAAACTGGTGCAGGCGATGATCGCCGAGGCGGTGCGCAATCGGGCAAGCGACATTCACATCGAACCGATGAAAGACCGCATTCGGGTGCGCTACCGCATCGACGGCGAATGCGTGGAGCGCGACAAAATCCCCCTGCGCATGAAGGGCCCGCTGACGAGTCGGTTGAAGATTATGGCCGGGATCGACATCGCCGAAAAGCGCCTGCCGCAGGACGGTCGAATCAAGCTGGTGATCGACAAGAGCCAGGTCGATTTCCGCGTGAGCACTTTGCCGGCGTATCACGGTGAATCGGTCGTGCTGCGTATTCTCCGACCGGACGCCGTCCGCATCGGTTTGTCGCACATGGGGTTTGAAGAGGAGGATTACCGGGTCTTCCAAAAAATCATCAAGCGCCCGAACGGCATCTTCCTGGTCACCGGGCCAACGGGATCGGGCAAAACCACCACGCTGTATGGTGCGCTGAATGAACTGAACCGGCCCGACAAGAAAATCATCACCGCCGAGGATCCGGTGGAATACAACTTCACCGGCATCAATCAGTGCCAGGTGCGCGATGCGATCGGGTTGAGTTTTTCAAAGATCCTCCGGGCAATGCTGCGTCAGGCCCCCAACATCATTCTGGTCGGTGAAATCCGCGATCTGGAAGTGGCGGAGGTGGCGATTCAGGCCGCGCTGACCGGTCACCTTGTTTTCAGCACGCTTCATACAAACGATGCCCCGGGTGCCATTACGCGATTGATCGACATGGGTGTGAAGCCGTTCCTCGTCGCCTCGTCGATTCAGGCGGTGATGGCCCAGCGGTTGATTCGGACGCTGTGCGTGAAATGCAAGCAGCCGGACCATGAGCCGGATGAGATGTGGCTGCGACTGGTGGGCATCAAGCCGGGCGACATGAAGGATAAAGTTCTCTACAAACCGCGCGGCTGCGACAACTGCACCGGCACCGGTTTCCGAGGTCGAATCGGCATCTTTGAAATGATGATCATGAACAACGAGATTCGCGATCTGGCGTTCAATCGCGCGCCGACGAATAAGATTCGCAAGGCGGCGCTGGCCGGGGGGATGAAGAGCCTTCTTTTGGATGGTCGATTGAAGGTTCTCAACGGCATTACCACCGCTGAGGAAATCGTGAAGGTCGCACAAGTTGACGGCGTTATTACGGATCAATAAAAATTATGGCAACCATTCAGATTGATCGTCTATTGGAAACCGTCGTTCGCCAGAAGGCGAGCGACTTACATCTCGTGGTGGGTCGCCCGCCCTGCCTGCGTCTGCATGGCGGGATTCGCGAGTTGCAGACGAAACCGCTCGAGGCGGAAGACACGATGGCGCTGTTGAAGTCCATCACGCCGGAACGCATCCAGCAGGAGTTTGAAGAGTCCGGCTCGGGCGACTTCGGCTTTTCCTACGGGGACGCGGCTCGATTTCGCGTCAGCATCTTCAAGCAGAAGGGCGTCGCCAGCATGGTGTTGCGGCGAATCCCCAACAACATCCTCACCTTCGAGCAGATCGGTCTGCCGAAGATGGCCGAGCAAATCTGCCGTCGCCCGCGCGGGATGTTTCTGGTCACCGGCCCGACCGGTTCCGGCAAGACCACCACGCTCGCGTGCATGATCAATTACATCAATGAAAATTTCGAGCGGCACATCATCACGATGGAAGATCCGATCGAATATTATCACAAGCACAAGAAGAGCATCGTCGTGCAGCGCGAGGTGGGCGTGGATGTGCCGAGCTTCCCCGAGGCGCTTCGCCGTGCTTTGCGTCAGGATCCGGACGTGATGCTGGTGGGTGAGATGCGCGATCTGGAGACGATTCAATCCGCCATCACCGCCGCTGAAACGGGTCACTTGGTGTTCGGCACGCTGCACACTTCGGGGGCGGCTTCGACGATCAACCGATTGATCGACGCCTTCCCGACGGAACAACAGGAACAGGTGCGCGTGCAGTTATCCGGCAATCTGATCGCGGTGCTAAGCCAGTGTCTTTGTCCGCGCGTGGATACGGATGGCATGGTGGCCGGCTATGAATTCATGTATGTCACGCCGGGCATTCAGAATCTGATCCGCGAGAACAAGAGCTTCCGCATCGACTCGGAAATTCAGACCGGTAAGAAGTTCGGGATGCAGTTGCTGGATGACAATTTGTGGATGCATTACAGTGCCGGTCGAATCAGTGCGGAAGAGTGCATCGATAAGAGTAAGAATCCCGGCTACATGGTCGACAAGATGCACAAGGCGGGCATTGATGTGGTGGTGGGGGATGACATCATTGCGGAAGATCCGGAAGCGTTGGCGGCAGCCGCTTCGGCAGCGTCGGCAACACCGAAGGCCGGTGGCGGCGCGGCGGCTTCCGATCCCGCCGCCGCCGAGCGCGAACGGCAGGCGCAGATGCAGGCGAATCGGGAGCGGATGTTGAGGGCGCAGCAGAAGAAGTGATAAAATTGTTTTATTCCCTCCCTCCTGGTACTCCAGGGGGGAGGGTTAGGGTGAGGGGTTTTTGATTCAGTTGGATGAAATCCTGCGTGTTTCCAGCACCGGGAAAATGCCCCCTCACCCTAACCCTCCCCCCGGAGTACCGGGGGGAGGGGACCAGAAGGAATGGATATGTCACAAGTCAGTTCAACCAATCCACCGTCGCCCGCCGACCCGAATCGCAAGCCGGCGGCGCCCGGTGTGGTGCCGCAAAAGCCTGCCGTGCCGGGTCATCCGGCCGGGTTGCGTCCGCATGCCGCCGTCACGGTGAATGCGGCGGGTTCGGCGCCGTTGGATGTCGCGCCGTCCGCCGCGCCTAAACCGGTGACTCCGGGCATGCCAAGCGGAGTGAAACCCTTGTCGGCTCAGATTGGAATGAAGCCGGCAGCGCCCGGCGCGCCCAGGCCGCCGGTGGCGGGTGTCAAACCGATGGCCCCCGCTGCGCCCGGTGCCGGCGGTACGCCGGTGATCGACCAACTGGTGGGTCGGCAGCTTGGCCGAATCTTGAACAAGATGGGGAAGGTCACCCGCGAGCAGTATCAGGAAGCGCTTGCGTTTCAGAAGAGCAAGGGCGGGGCGCTGGGGCGTATTTTGATCGATCTCGGTTACATCAAGGACCAGGATCTGAACATCGCGCTGGCGGCTCAGAAGGGGTATGAGTTTTTCAATGTTGAGGGTTACAAAGCCGATCCGAAAGTGCTGGCCGCGATACCGGCGCAGATGGCGATGGCGAGCAAGCTGCTTCCGATTTCCTTCGATGCCGCCGCGAAAAAGCTCACCGTGGTGATGGCCAACCACGAAAATTTCCGCGCGCTGGATGATCTCAAGCAATTGATGGGTTACACCGTCATCGCGAAGATCGGCGACCCGGAGGCGATCGAGCGATTGGTCGCCAAAAACTACAACACCGCCGCCGAGAGCCTCGGGGATATTCTGGGTGAACTCAGCAACGACACCAGCCTGAAGGATCTGAAAGGGCGCGGCGAATCGATCGACCTGGATGCCCTGAAGGATGCCGCCGATTCCAACCCCGTCCGCAAGCTCATCAATCTGGTGCTGTTGCAGGCGATCAAGGACAAAGCCTCCGACATTCACTTCGAGCCGTTCGAGACCGAGTTCAAGATGCGCTACCGCATCGACGGCGTGCTTTACGAAATGATGCCGCCCCCGGCCCATATCGCCCCGGCGATCAGCTCGCGCATCAAGGTCATGTCGAACCTCGACATCGCCGAGCGGCGCGTGCCGCAGGACGGGCGCATCGAGTTGAACGTCAACAACCAGCCGGTCGATCTTCGCGTGTCGGTGCTGCCGACGATGTTCGGTGAATCGGTCGTCATGCGCGTGCTCGATCGCGGCAACGTCAGCCTCGATCTGGACAAGCTCGGCATGCGCGAGGAAGACCTCAACACCTTCCGCCAACTCATCAAAAAACCCAACGGCATCGTGATCGTCACCGGCCCGACCGGCTCCGGTAAAACTACCACGCTCTACTCGGCGTTGCGCGAATTGAACGACATCAGCACGAAGCTCATCACCGCCGAGGATCCGGTGGAATATGACATCGACGGGATCATCCAGTGTCAGATCAAACCTGAGATTGAGATGACGTTTGGCCGCATTCTGCGGGCGATGCTGCGTCAGGATCCGGACGTGGTGCTGGTCGGTGAAATCCGCGATAAGGAGACGGCGGAAATCGCCATTCAGGCATCGCTGACGGGTCACCTGGTGTTCAGCACGCTGCATACCAATGATGCCCCGTCCGCCGTCGCCCGCCTGCTCGATCTGGGCATCGAACCGTTCCTGGTCACCGCGACGTTGGAAGGCGTTTGCGCCCAGCGCTTGGTTCGCAAAATCTGCCTCAAATGCAAAGAGGCGTATGTGCCGGCGGAAGAGCAGTTGATGGAGTTGAACCTGCGGCTGGAGGATGTCGCCGGTCGGATTTTCTACTACGGAAAAGGGTGCGAAGCCTGCAACAACACCGGCTATCGCGGGCGGCAGGGTCTGTATGAATTCATGCTGCTGGATGATGAGATGCGCGACATGATCGTGCAGCACGCCAGCACGCAGCAGTTGCGCGCGGAGTCGAAAAAGCGCGGGATGAGAACGCTGCGGCAAGCCGGTTTGCTGGCGATATTCGATGGCGTGACGACGATTGAGGAAGTCGTGAAGGAAACGCTGAGCGAGGATGATTGATTTTCACTCACCGTGGCACGGGCTTCCAGCCCGTGTTTACGGTGCTTGGGAGCGAAAAAAATTTTTCGAAAAAGGTGGCATGGGCGTCTCGCCCGTGCATTTTTCAGACGAATA
>JANXVV010000242.1 GCA_025351525.1 Humisphaera sp.
CACCTGCACATGAGTGGTGCTGCGGTGTAACATTAGAGTGGCGAGATGTCTGTATCACGAATAGGCCCATGCGATTTCAATCGAACAATTTGACGAATGAAACTCGAATCATTTATTGCGCGCTCGGCCTCGCTCTCTACGTCACATTCTCTGCCCAGGCTGCCGACGCGGCGAAACCCGTGCCTCAAAATCCCGTTGTCGCCAAGCCCGACAAAAACGCCGTGAAGGCTTCCAACGCCGTCCTTCAAACCGCGATCGCCGTGCTTGAAAAAGAGGTCACGGCCCATGCGGACAATCCAAAATTATCGCTTCGCGCCAAATGCAATTACTTCATCGTCAATCCCCCGCCGCAACCGGTGGTGCCGGAAGTATTGGTGGAGTTGCTCAACACCGTCTTCAGTCCCGACGGGCCGAGCGACAGCTATATCAAATGGCAACTGCTCTCCGCCGCCCCACCGAAGCTTGTCGGGGAGTCGGCACATCTGGCCTCCATCGCCTACTTCAACGCCGGCAAACCGATCCATCGCCCGGGACTGGCCGCCGCCGACAAAAAGGAACTCGACGCGGTTCTGAAGGAAGTCAAAACGTTGGATGATTCGATCGCCCTCACGCAGAAGCTCACCGAGTTGATCGACCCGTGGCAAAAGCGAAACGCCCCGGTGCTGGCCTACCGCGACGAACTCTATTCACGCCTTCCGCAAAACGGTGAAGCCCTTGTCGCCCGATTGGAAGATATCGCCCAGCGCGTCGAGGCCGGCTACGAAAGCCGCGAGACGATGGCGTCGACGATCGCATCCATCGACCAATGGATCGACACCGAACCCCCGGCCAGTCACCTGCAAATCGTCGCCGACCAAGTCACCGCCTGGATGTATCGCGGCCACCCGAAACTCCCCGCCACGATCATCCCAGCCAAACCCGGTAAATCCCACACCGTCCCCGCGAAGCGCGGCAAAGGCGACAACGGCCTTCCCCCGCCGTCGTTCCCACCGACCTATTACGATCAAGTGGAGTACGTCCCCGATCTCAATTTCTTCGTCCGGCTCTTCAAACCCGGCCGCGCCTTGACCGACGATAAGCAATGGCACTGGTCGGTCGTCAGCGCCCCGCAAGTGGACGGTGAATCGTTGAGCGATCTGGTCGTCACGCTTGAGGAATACGTTAAGATCGCGCGAGAGGCCGAGCGGAAGGTGGGGAAGAAGTAGGGATGGAACAAAATGGAACAAAATAGAACAAAATGGAACAAAATGGAACAAAATGGAACAAAAACGATTGAATTCCGATCCGGTGCCGAATCGGAATTCAGCGGATTTGGAGGCTGCAAGGCGGAATTGTCCTACTTGCCCCCGCAGCGTGAAATATCAATTGGCGACGTAGTGTTCGATGACCGCCCGGCGCGACGCCCCGGTAGCCCACATAGCCCGGGGCTTGGCCGGGTTCTTCAACGTACAGCAGCAAACCCCGGGCATGCCCGGGGCTATGTAGGGCGGGTGTGATTCCCGGCTTACTTGCGCCGGCTTTTCTTCCCTCTTCCGATCCCTACAATCCCGCTCGCCATGGGCAAAAAGCAGAAGAAACCGCGCAGCGATCTCGTCGACCGGGGGGTGTATGTCGCCTTGCGATTTGTTTCGATGTGCATGCACTGCCTGCCGGTCAACACCAATCTGAACCTCGCCAAGATGATCGGCGATCTGCTCTATCGCTTCGACCGCAAGCATCGCGAGCGGGCGCTGGCGAATCTTCGGCGAAGCTTCCCGGCGATGGACGAAAAAGAACGGCAAGGGCTTGCCCGCCGTTCGATGCAGGAGATCCCGATGCTCGGGGTCGAGGTGCTGTTCACCACCCGGTTGGTGCGCATCGACACCTGGAGGAAATACGTCGACCTCGACAGCTTTCGCGAAACCCTCGCCCTGCTCCTCTCGCGCGAGCGCGGGCTGATCGTCCTCACCGCCCACTACGGCAACTTTGAAATCCTCGGTTATGTGCTGGCCCTCATCGGGTTCCCCACCAGCAGCATCGCCCGACCACTCGACAACCAATACATCAGCAACTGGCTCTTCAGCGTCCGCGAGAAAATGGGTCAGAGAATCATCGTGAAAAAAGGGGCGACCGATGAGGTGGTGGATGTGCTGAACCGCAAAGGCACGGTTGCATTCGTGGCCGACCAGAACGCCGGAAGCAAGGGCGTTTTCGTCGATTTTTTTGGTCGCAAAGCGTCGACGTATAAATCAATCGGGCTGGTGGCGATGCAGTATGAAGTGCCGATCGCCGTCGGATACGCCCGGCGAATCGACGATCGATTCAAGTTCAAGGTCGGCGTGCAGGACATCATCTACCCCGCCGACTGGAAGTCACAGAGCGATCCCCTGCGATATATCACGCAACGCTATTCCAGCGCGATCGAAGCGTTCATCAGAGAAGACCCCGGCCAGTATTGGTGGGTGCATCGCCGTTGGAAAACCCGGCCAAAAGGGGAGTTGCCGGAGGCGTATGATTGACGTCAAGCAGTTTACACTCGGGTGTAGCGACCCACTTCAATCATAGCCGTGGGCGGCAGCCTCGGGGCTTCCGCCGCCGGCTATTAACACTACAGCGCGACTCGCCGATTTAACGGTCTGGGGGAGCCATGGAGGACACCGAGGCGGACGCAGAGAAGAAATCCGGATGAAAGACGGGGAGAGAGGTGGCATGGGCGTCTCGCCCGTGCTTTCGTGGTGAATCATCCGAGTTGAGCGGAATTACAAAGTTCCGGTCGTTCCTCTGAAAACGAAGAATCCCCCGCTGTGAACGGGGGATTTCGTGCCATTCCACGGGTGGATGACCAGACGATGACCCTGACGGGATTCGAACCCGTGTCGCGGCCTTGAAAGGGCCGTGTCCTAGGCCTCTAGACGACAGGGCCATGCGAAAAAAAACAGTCGCGTTGCCTGCCTAGGAGGGTGAATACTATGACGATTTTCCCGGCCACGTCAATCCCGGCCTCAATCACTCTTTGACAATCTCCTTCCCCGCCTTCGTCCACGCTTCAATCCCGCCCTTTAAATTGTAAACATTCGGGAACTGCTCTTCATTTAATTTGTTACACGCCTTGGCACTGCGTCCACCGATGGCGCAATGCACCAGATAATTTTTGCTCTTGTCCAACGCGCCGATTTTCTCGCCGAACGATTTGTCCGTCCAGTTGATGTTCACCGCGCCCGGCAAATGACCGGCGGCAAATTCGCGCGGCGTCCGCACGTCCAGGATGATATTCTTGGAATCGGCGGTGAGCTTCTCGAACTCCTCCACAGTCACATTGTGAACCGCCGGTTGCGTCGGTACGGGGGTCGGGTGCGTCGTCGGCGCATCGGCGGCGTGCAGCGTACCGGTGAGAAAAAGGCCCGATAAAATGGAGAGGATCGTTTTGTACATGTTCTTGAATATCGCGTCGAATCAGCCGTGTTGCGGAACGATTCGACTTGTGTAAAGACGGCCGGGGATATAATCAACCCCATGAGCAACGCCGATCCCGCCCTTTCCCTTCCGGTTCGACCTCGCCGCCTGCGGATGCAGACCGGCTTGCGATCCATGCTTCAGCGCGTGGTGCTGCGGCGAAGTGATTTCATCGTGCCGATCTTTGTGACGGAAGGCTCGGGCATTCGGCGAGAGGTTTCTTCCATGCCGGGCGTTTTTCAAATGTCGATCGATGTCGCCCTGCCCTGGCTGGCGGCGAGGGCGGCGGAGGGCTTTGGGGCCTATCTGATTTTCGGGCTGATCGAGCGATCGAAAAAGGATGCGGTCGGTTCGGCGGCGCTGGATGAGAACAACATCGTGTGCCGGCTGTTGCGAGCCGTGGGCGCACAGAATATTCCGATGCTGGGCATCACGGATCTGTGCTTTTGCGAATACACCCGCCATGGCCATTGCGGCGTGATGACGGACGACCACGCAACCGTTCGCAATGATGAAACCGTCGCCCGGCTTGTGCAGCAGGCGGTCAATCACGCCAGGGCCGGTGCGGCGGTCGTGGCTCCCAGTGGAATGATGGACGGCACGGTCGGCGCGTTGCGGACCGGATTAGACGCGGCGGGATTCACCGATGTGTCGATCCTCTCCTACGCCGTCAAATACGCCAGCGCCTTCTATGGTCCCTTCCGCGACGCCGCCGACTGCGCACCGGAATTCGGCGATCGCCGTTCGTATCAGATGGACCCCGCCCGCGGCTCCGATGAAGCCATTCGCGAGGCGCTGCTCGATATCGAGCAAGGGGCGGACATGGTGATGGTCAAACCCGCCGGGGCTTATCTGGATATCATCGCGGCGGTGCGGCGCGAAGTGCGGGTGCCGGTGGTGGCGTATCAGGTGAGCGGCGAGTACGCG
>JANXVV010000278.1 GCA_025351525.1 Humisphaera sp.
GGCATGTGCGTCTCGCCCGTGCATTCTTTCGGCCCAAAAAGCACGGGCGAGACGCCCATGCCACCTGTCTTTCAAAAGACCCGGCGTCAATTGAAACACGGCAATTTCTTACTTCCTCAACTTCTTTCCCACCGCCCCAGCAATCTGTTTTTCCATTTCAAAATCCCGTCCGATCGGCGTCCAATAGACGATCGGAATCTCCGTCTCCAGATCCGCCGGCGTGCGAGTCCCCACGGCGGGCCCGGAAAAAGCCGTCCGATATTGCGCGGCTGAAGTGATCCGCCGTTCCAGAATCGTCTCCCGTTCCATCAGCACCTTCGGAGTCATCTCATACACGCCGTCGTCATTCCGGTCGATCTCAAATCGGACGGTACGGCGGATGGTCGCCAGCGAATTCGCGAGCACCGCGTGAAAAGTCCCGGAATCTTTTCGCCACGGTTCCAACAACTGCTTGGAAATCATCGGTTTGGTGGTGAGCAACCCTAGCCGATAATCCTGCCGATCCAGTTGAAACAGATCGTCCCTCGCCACTTTTTCGCAGGCATCCCAAAGGGGTTGGAACTGGAAGTTGTCGACCGTCGCGGCGGCGGGTTTGTCGAGCCAATAGGTGGGGCGGGTGGTGGCCAGACTAATATCGGTGGCGCGGTGAGTTGTCGGAGGATTTTGGGCGCATCCGACAATGAGAAGGTAGAGGATGGCTAAGCCGCCAGCGGCTATCGGGGTGTTCATTGTTTTTCCGCTTTCAACAGTTGCCGCATGACCTGTGCGGTGGGTACGGCGGTCCAGGGTGCGCCGAGGGTGTGGATGACCAGGCCGTTCATCGAGCCGGCCGAGGCGGGCGACCAACCGGCGACGATGACGACGCGCTGCCCGAGTTCGGCGTACTTTTTTTCGATCATCAGTTTTTCCGTCGCCGCGACGACGGAACCGATATCCTCGACGATCGGCATGTGCTGCGGAAACACGCCGTAGTGAAGCGCCATTCGCCGCAGGGTTCGTTGGTCGTTGGACAGGGCGATGATCGGCACGGGGAAATGATATTTGGAAAATACGCGGGCCGTGCCGCCGGTCTGCGTCCAGATCACGACGGCTTTGGCGTCGAGGTCTTCCACGATTCGCAACGCCCCGCGAGCGAGCGAACCGGCGGCCAAGGTCGTGCGGATTTTCGGTTCCATCGCCCGGTCGACCTCTGAAGTGACGAGATATTCCTCCGTCACCTGCGCCACATGGGCCATCGTCAGCACCGCGCCGACGGGGAATTTACCGACCGACGTTTCACCGCTCAGCATCACCGCATCGGTGCCGTCGAATATCGCGTTGGCGACGTCGCTCACTTCCGCCCGCGTGGGGGAAGACTGCTCGATCATGCTCTGCAGCATCTGCGTCGCCACGATTACCGGTTTGCCCGCAATGCGGCAACGGCGGACGAGATCCTTTTGGATGATCGGCACCTGGGCCACATCCATCTCCACGCCCAGGTCACCGCGCGCCACCATCAGGCCGTCGCAGGCATCGATGATCGAGTCGATCTGCTGCACGCCCTCGGCTTTTTCGATCTTGGCGATGAGATGAATATCGCTGACTTTGTCCTGCAGATATTCGCGAAGCGTGGTGATGTCCTCGGCCTTGCGGACAAACGAAAGCGCCAGGTAATCAAGCCGATGCTCGCAGGCCCAGTCGACGCATTCCCAATCGCGGTCGGTGATGCTGGGAAGGTTGACGCCGGTTTTGGGAAGGTTGATTCCCTTGGCACTTTTAAGAATGCCGCCGGCGGTACATTTGCAGGTGAGTTCGTGTTCGGATTTGTCGGTGACGAGAAAGCGAATCAATCCGTCTTCGATCAGCACGCGGTCCCCGATTTTGACATCGTCGATGAGTTGGGCGTAGGTGGTGCTGACGCGCCCGTGTTGGCCGTCGATGGGGTCGCGTTGGATGATGAGATTTTCGCCCGTCTCGACCCGCATGCCACCGGTGGCCCCTTGATCGAGCACTTTGTGGAGGCGGATTTTCGGGCCGCACAAATCTCCAAGCACGGCGACCGGTTGCCCGAAACGCTCGGCCGCTATCCGCACGTTGCGCAGCAGGCCGAGTGCCGCGTCGAGCGTTCCGTGCGAAAAATTAATCCGACAGACATTCACGCCCGACTCGAACAGCGTCACGAGCGTCTCAACGTCGGAACAGGCGGGGCCGAGGGTGGCGACGATCTTGGTGCGAATCATAATGGCTCGATACGAAAGCGCGGCAGTTCGGGGGGAGGATATGCGAAGAGGGGAAAAATGTCATATGGAGGCGCGGGCTACCAGCCAGCTTCAAAATGGGTTTTTTGGAGGGCGGTCGTCCTCGACCGCTCCGACGGCAGGGGACTGCCGCCCTCCAGCGGCGAAGCCGCATGACGACTCCGACTGTGGCACCCACACAATTCGCACTGGCGGACTGCTAACATTCATCCGGCAACATATTGAAGCACTCGTCGGTTAAGTTATGCTAATCCGCATCGGTGCGAGAGATTTCGGTGAATTGTTCGCGGGGCCGTTGGACGATTGAGCCGATGAAACGAGTGGAGCGAGAGTTGAAGTTAACGAAACGGACGAACCACAATGGAATATGGCGTCATCATGGCGGGGGGATCGGGGACGCGGCTTTGGCCGTTGTCCCGCAAGAGCATGCCCAAGCAGCTATTGCCGGTGGTGAAAGGCAAAAGCCTTTTGCAACTGAGCTATGAACGACTGCGCGGGATGCTGCCGGCCGAGCGGATTTATGTCTGCACGGCTGCGGTGCATCGCGAGGCGGTGCTGGCGAATCTGCCGGAGTTGCCGAAGGACAATCTGCTGGGTGAACCCGTGGCCCGCGACACCGCCAACGCCGTCGGATTCCCGGCGGGGATCCTGCTTGCGCGCGATAAAGATGCGGTGATGGCCATCGTCACCGCCGACCACGTCATCGAACCGGTCGCGGATTTTCAGAAGGCGATTCGCACGGCTTTTGACGTCGTCAAAGAACACCCCGAATCGCTGGTGACTTTCGGCATCGTCCCCACCCACGGGCACACGGGCCTGGGCTATATCCAGCGCGGTGAAGTTTTAAAACTGGCCGATGGAACCAAAGGCGCGTATCGAGTGCAGGCGTTCAAAGAAAAGCCCGACAAACCGACCGCCGACCGCTATGTGGAATCCGGTCAGTATTACTGGAATAGTGGCATGTTCGTCTGGCGATGCGATACGGTGTTTAATGAATTGAAGGCTCATTTGCCCACGGCCCACGCCGGTTTGCAGCGGGTGGCGAATGCCTGGAACACGCCGCAGCGCGATACGGTGCTGAATGAGGTCTACCCGACGCTGCCCAAGATCAGCGTAGATTACGCGATCATGGAACCGGCATCGCAGGGCAAGGGGAAGGCGAAAGTCGTCACGGTGGAAATGCCCGTGGAATGGCTCGATGTCGGTTCATGGCCGGCGCTCGCCGAGACGTTGAACATCGATGCCCACGATAACGCGGTCGAGTGTAAGACATGCCTTTTCATCGACTCGGACAATAACATCATCGTCAGCGATGACCCCGAGCATCTGGTGGCAACGATCGGCGTGAGCGATATGATCATCGTCCACACGAAAGACATCACGATGATCTGCCCGAAAACCGAGGCGCAGCGCGTGAAGGATCTGGTGGGACGCGCGAAGGAAAAATACGGGGATCGATACCAGTAGCGTTAAATGCGGATCGTTCACTCGAAAGCCCATGGAACTTATTCCATGGGACTTCCCCCAGCGGATCACATGCGAACCCTTGCGATCGATTTCGGCACGCGTCGCATCGGGCTTGCGATGAGCGATGAGGGTGGCCGATTCGCCACGCCGGTCGATGTGCTGCACGTCAGTTCTCCCGATCAAGCGGTTCCGACGATTCTGGCTCTCATTCTTAAAGAAGGAGTCGAACGGCTCGTCGTAGGGCTGCCCTTGAACATGGACGACAGTATCGGCCCTTCCGCGCGATCGACGATGGCCTGGGCACGAAATCTTGCAATTGAAAGCGCCACGATTTTAATTTTCGTCGATGAACGGCTCAGCAGTTTCGCCGCCGAGCAGGATTTGAACGATCGCAAGCGCGGGGGGGAAAAGATGACCCGCAAACAGAAGAAGGGGAAGTTGGATGCGCTGGCGGCGCAGGGGTTTTTGCAGGCGTTTCTGGACGGGAAATTGGGGGCGATTGAGGAGTTGGAGTGAGATCATCGATCGATAGAGGGAGTTGCGGAATCCGGTTCGTCGCTTTCAGCTCCGATCCCGGCGTGTTTTGAGACTGGGGGTTGGAAGTTGAAGGACGATTTGCCTCCGGTTTTTTTCAGGAGGCGGATGTCGCCGATCACCATGGTTTTGTCGATCGCCTTGCACATGTCGTAGATCGCCAGCGCGGCGATGGAGACCGCGGTGAGGGCTTCCATTTCCACGCCGGTTTTCGCGGTGATGCGGGCGATGGCGCGGATGTGCAGCTTGACGGGTTGGCCGTCATCGGGCTCGAGATCGGGAACGTCGAAATCGATCTCAATGCTTTCGAGCGGCAGGGAATGGCAGAGTGGGATGAGATCGCCGCAACGCTTGGCGGCGAAAATGCCGGCGATGCGGGCGGTGTTCAGCACTTCCCCTTTCGGAATTTTTTCATTGGCGATCGCCAGCAGGGTGGCGGGTTGAAGCGAGATGGACCCCTCGGCGACGGCTTCGCGGGCGGTGACGGACTTGTCACCGACGTGGACCATTTGCGCGCGGCCCTGGGCGTCGAGGTGGGTGAGTTGCTTGGCCATAGGTCACACCGATCGAAGTAAATAAGAGGGGATGGCCCACGAAGGGACACGAAGAAAGAACACGAAGAATGACTAAAAAAATATTGCTCGTCGTCCGGAAAATGCGGTCTTTTTTTTAGCGGCTGTGCCGAAGGCACGCGTTTTTTCGCTTCGAAAGTCAAAAAAA
>JANXVV010000372.1 GCA_025351525.1 Humisphaera sp.
CGTGGTTCCACCCCACTGCCCGCCGCGTGAACCGATGACCTCTTTCGGATCGGGCGCGGGAACTTCCTCCCAATTCCCATTCTTTTGCTGCTCGCGAAGATACTTCTGCGATTTCTGAATGGCCTCCTCAATCTTGTCCGAAGGGGCGGCTTGAAGTCGGTGGCCGGGAAATATCACAGCAAAAGAAACGATGAGAATCCAGGGTGTGCCGACAATACGCATTTCATCAAATTAGCGGGTTTCCCGAAATTTGACTAGAGAAATCGAGTTTGGAGGCATCGAATAAGGTGGCATGGGCGTCTTGTCCATGCATTTCTTCGGCCAATGAGCATGGGCGAGACGCCCATGCCACCTCTTTTTCAAAAGACCTTAGTTCCAGTCCCCTCCCCCCGGAGTGCCAGGGGCAGGGAACCAGAACGACGGATGAAAAAGATTGGCATTCCACGCGTCAATTTGCCACTGGCGACTTTGAATCATGCGGCTATGATTCCATCAGCGCGAGGAGTTGCATGTCCCAATTGGTTGTTGAAAAAGTAGTCAAACATTATCGTCAGGGCGACCGAGACGTGGCGGCGTTGAACGGCGTGAGCCTCGATGTCGCCGCCGGTGCGTTCATGGCGATCATGGGGGCCAGCGGATCGGGCAAAAGCACGCTGCTGCATTTGATGGCGGGCCTCACCAAATGCGATGAGGGTATCGTCAAAGTAAACGGGGAAAATCTGGGTGCGATGAACGATCGGCAACTCACGCTTTTTCGCCGTCGATCCATCGGGTTGGTGTTTCAGTCGTTCAATTTGATCCCGACGTTGACGGCCGAGGAGAATGTGGCGCTGCCTTTGATGCTGGATGGCGTGTCGGTGCAGGAGACCAAGGCGAAGGTCGACGAATTGCTCGAAACCCTCGGCCTGCAAAAACGGCGAACGCATCGGCCCGATGCGATGAGCGGTGGCGAGCAGCAGCGGGTGGCGATTGGACGGGCGCTGGTAACCAATCCCGCGGTGCTGTTGGCGGATGAACCGACGGGAAACCTGGATTCGGTCAACAGCCGTTCCGTCTGCGAGTTGTTGCGCGATCTATCGGCGATGCGGAACATGACGATCGTGATGGTCACCCATGAGCCGACCGTCGCGGCGTTTGCCCATGAAGTGGCGGTGCTGAAGGACGGCATGCTGGTCGAACGGTTCGCCACTCAGGAAACCGGCGATCATCAGGGGTTGGCGATGCGGTATCAAGAGTGTCTTAGATAAGAAAGAGGCGAGGGGATGGAGGGTCCGTTGTCAGTCGTCCGTGGTCCGTTGTAAATTCGCATTCACAACGGACCACGGACCACCGACGACGGACACTCAGTCCTCAGTCCTATCCCTCTGATGGTTTTACGCAAACTGGTTCTATCGAATTTCGCGGTGCATCGGGCGCGGGCGGCGCTGACGATTTCGGCGATCGCGCTATCGGTCAGCTTGGTCGTCGCGGTGACGACGGGGTATTCATCTTCGATCGGGGCGGCTCAAAAATTCCTTGGCTTTTACATGGGCACCGCCGACCTGTCGATCACCCGCAGCAAGGGCGATCCGCACGGCACCTTCCCGCAATCCATTGCCGGCGATCTGCGCGGCGATCCGCAGGTGAAGGAAGCCTTGATCCGCTATGGCAGCGGTTCGCTTTTGCTGGATGACAAGGGGAAAAAAATTCCCGGTCGGCCCGTCGATCTGATCGGGCTGCGAAGGCCGGAGGACAAGGCGGTGGAAGCACTGCAGATGGAGGCGGGGAAATGGTTCGAAACCGGGAAAGGGGATTACGCCGTCATCGATCAAATTCTCGCACAGAAATTGAAGCTCGACATCGGCGGCACGATCACGCTGGCGGGGCCGGATAAATCCCTATCGCTGGAAATCACCGGAATCGTCCACAAACCCGCCATCCTCGCGGCGGATCAGCAGACCGTCTACATGCCGCTCGAAACGATGCAGGTTTTTCTCGACCGACCGGAGCGCATCAACCGCATCATGCTGACCCTGACGCCCGGTGCCGATGCGGATGCGTTCAAGCAGCGGTGGTTGCCTCGGCTTGAAAAAATCGACCCGCTGCTGGCGATTAAATCCGCCGGCGACATGCGCAAACAGATGGACCAAAACCTGGTCGGCATCCACTTCCTCAGCTATCTCGGCGGCACCGTGTCGATGCTGGCGGCGACGTTCATCGTCTTTAGCGCGCTGAGCATGGGCGTGGTCGAACGACAGCGCACCCTGGCGATGCTGCGGGCCATCGGGGCATTCAAAAGCCAACTGGGGAAACTGGTCGTGATTGAAGGCGTCATTCTCTCCGCGATGGGCGTGGGGATCGGCGTGCCGTTGGGCTATCTGTGGGTGAAGACTCTGGCGATGTGGAAGAAGGATTTTTTCTCCGCGGGAGTCATCATCAGTTGGGGCGGGGTGACCTACGGGATCCTCGGTTCGCTCATCACCGCACTGGCGGCGAGCCTGCTGCCGGCTTTCACCGCATCGCGCGCCGACCCGATGGAAGCGATGGTGCCTTTGGCAAAGCCTCCGGGTCGCCGACTGCCATGGGCGGCGATTGTGGCGGGATTGGTTCTGGTGTCGATCGATTCGCTGATCGCCTTCACCCCCACGCCGCGAGAAGTGAAATTATACGGGCATTTTATTCTCGGGCTGCCCGGTTTGATGCTCGGATTCTTTTTAATCTCCCCGTTGTTCGTGTGGACGTTCGAGGCGGTCGGCAGTGGGCTCATCGCCAGAATGCTCGGCCTACAACCTGCGCTGCTTCGTCAGCAGTTAAGCAGCGGAATCTGGCGGGCGGCGGGCACCTGCTCGGCTCTCATGGTTGGCTTGGCGATTCTCGTCGTCATGCAGGTGCAGGGACATTCGATGCTTCAGGGCTGGCGATTGCCCAATAAATTCCCCGACATTTTCATCGTCAGTTTTGAAGGATTGTCGCCTGAGCAGGAAAAAAAATTGGAACGCACTCCGGGAATTAAACCGGGTGAGTTGATGCCCGTGGCGGTGACGGCGGCGGTGATGTCGGGGGAGAATATAGACATTAAAGGCTCCAATCTGATTCCGACCGCCGCCATGTTTTTCGGCATCGATCCGGACAAAGCGCTTTCGATGATCGAACTGGAATTTCGCGACGACAGCGGGAACACCGCCTCCGCCTCCGAACAGAAGCGAATGAACCGGGAAGCGGTGGGGGAATTGAAGCAGGGACGGCATCTAATTATCACCGATGAATATCGCCGACTGCTCGGTAAAAAACGCGGCGACAAGCTGACGATTGCAACGCCGTTGCACGGCAAGGTCGATTACACAATTGCCGGCGTGGTCTGGTCGCCGGGGATTGACGTGATTGTCAGCATGTTCGATATGGATCGACAGTTCGACCAACGAACCGCCGCCAGCGTGTTCGGGTCGCTGGAAGATGCGAAGCGTGATTTCGGAATCAGCGACGTCACGCTTTTCGCCGCGAATCTGGATTATGGCGTGGACAAAAACAAGCTTGTCGCCGACATGGAACGGGAATCAAAACAGCCGTCAGCGCCACCCGCCACCGAACCCTCGTCGCTCCTCTCCGGTGCAAAAAAATGGCTTGGCATCGGAGCGGCCACACAGGCAACCACTCAAGCCAACGACAAAACCTCTGCGTTTAAAGGCCTCAAACAATTCCTGGGCATGAGCGGTTTGCAGGCGGGGGACGTGCGGCAAATCAAGTTCCAAATCCAAAACGGTTTCGAGCGATTGCTGCTGATGCTGAGCTCCATCGCCTTCGCATCGATGGCTGTCGCAGCGCTCGGGGTGACCAACACGATCATGGCCAACATCCGATCCCGGCGCTGGCAGTTCGGAATCCTCCGCAGCATCGGCGTCACGCGCTCACAATTGCTGCGGCTGGTTTTAGGTGAAGCGATTTTGCTGGGCCTGGTCGGTTGCGCGCTTGGTCTCGCCGCCGGGATGTTGATGAGCATCAATGCCAATCGGCTGAATGAAACGATCATCGGTTACGCCGTATCGATCAAACCCCCATGGGCGATCATCGGCATCGGAACGATCATCGTGATGGTCACCGCGCTGCTGGCCAGCCTTTGGCCGGCGATCAGCGTGGCAAGGGCCGAGCCTCTGACGCTGCTGCAAGCCGGTAGGGCGTCGGCATAGGAGTTCAAAACAGAGCGCGGCTAAGGCACGGGCTGTAAATAAGTTCCCGGTTTTCAGCGGTGCGGCACCCGACCGTTATGCGGAAGTTATTTAGAGCCCGTTCCAAACCTCTGCGGGATGCATTACCACTTCGTATCAATCGACCTTTGCAAAAAGAACCGTCTCTTCCTGATTGATCGAAAAATGATCGAGGAAGAATCGATACCCGAGATCGAGATCGCGCAGATAAGCCGGGATCGTCGCGAAATCCTGCAGGCGATGATAGAGCGTGATCGCCAGACGGGGCTTGAAGGCGCGGATCGTTTTTTCCGCTCCATTGAGGGCATCCAACTCCGCCCCTTCAATATCCATTTTGATGAAGTCGACGCGCGGGAATTTTTCCCGCGCGGTTAAATCGTCGATGTTGAGCGTCTGCACGGCAAACGATCCACCGGCATTGCCGACGCGCGTGCCGGGACCGGCGGGATTGAACGAAAGCGATTGACCGGAGGTGGACCAGAGCGCGTTTTTCTCCAACCGAATCGATTCGCGGAGTGTCGGATTCAGCGCAAGATTTTTTTCAAGAGTGGGGAGATTGTCCGGCGAGAACTCGAAACAATGCACGCGCCCGCGCGGGCCCACCTGGTGGGCCAGATACAAGGCCGTATCACCCCAGCAGCCACCGCCGTCGATCGCGTAATCGCCCGGCCCGGCTTCGACAACCGTGCCCTCGTGGTCGTAGCGATACTGTTGGAGCAGGTACGTATAGAGCACGTTGAGCGGGTGAAGGTCGGCCTGAATCGGGAAGCCGTTTGGTGCGAGGTCGTATCGATTCAACCAGCCATCGAGAAGGGCGACGGGAACGGTTTTTTCGGACTGAGCCAGCGATGGAAGTGACGCGACCGCGCGTTGATACGCGGCATCATTGCGGCTTAGTTTGACCTGTCGCGGCCCGAGAATTCGATAGGCCATCACCTCAATTAAAGTACGGCGGGAATAGGCATCCCCAAGCGACTGATACGTTTGATTGAGCGGCCCCGCGAGATCGCGCACCCAGCCGAGCATTTCGATACTGGATTGATGGTCTTCGGGGGTCTTATGATAAAACTTCAGAGCGGCGGCGGCGGTGAGTATTTCACCCGTCAACCAGGGACGCGCGGGGTCGGCAAATCCATTACTGGATTCGGGAAATCGAAGGGTGTCGTGATTGTCGGCATGGAATCGCGCGGCGTTTTCCAGCAGGCAGACGGCAAGATCGCTCATGAAATCAGGCATGGGCAGATCATAGAGCGGGGGAGGGTTAAGTCGCAAGCGGAT
>JANXVV010000375.1 GCA_025351525.1 Humisphaera sp.
CGGCACGCCACGAGAGCGGAATCAAGGTCAGCGATGAAGCGCTGAACGCCGTGAACATTGAGCGTGACGCGTTCCACGGAGAGTGGAACTGTTCCATTCGGCCAAACGCAAAAGTCGTATAGGTTATCGATGCGCGCAGCCTAAATTGACAGTGGCGCAGCTTTTGATAATTTCACAGGATGCGTCTTCTCGCCACGTTTCTACTTTTCGCCATCATCTCGTCGGGCCTTTCCTGCACCCCTCCGCAGACCGTTTCCCTTTCCAATGTTCGTGAACCCGAAGAGCAAATAGTAATGTCCGGCGGGGTGATCGATATTCAATTCAAGGGAGAGTTCGGGCGTGTGGCCCCAAAAGTGATCGACCGTTGGATTCACACCGCCGCGTCCGCCGCGCAACGTTATTTCGGGCATTATCCAGTCAAACGACTGGAGCTTCACGTCCGACTGAAAGAGGGTGGAAAGATCGAGGATGGCGTCACCTTTGAGGGTCGGAGGATCGAAATCTCCGTCGGAACCGACACGCCCTCGGCGATCTTCGACGCCGACTGGACACTGACTCACGAGATGTTTCACCTGGCCTTTCCCGATCTTGATGAAAAGCATGTGTGGATGAACGAAGGCCTGTCGACCTATCTCGAACCGATCGCCCGCGTGCGGATCGGGAATATGTCCGTCGAGCAGTTTTGGCGGGAGACCGTTGAAGGAATGCCCGATGGCTTGCCGGAACCCGGCGATCGCGGGCTGGATCGCACGCACACCTGGGGACGAACGTATTGGGGCGGCGCGCTTTTCTGGTTCATCGCCGATGTGCGGATTCGCGAGCAGACCGCCGGTCACAAATCGCTCGATGATTCGATCCACGCTATTCTCGCCGGGGGTGGGGATGGATCGGTGACGTGGAGCATCGCGAAAGTCATTGAAGTTGGGGACCGGGCGACGGGGACGAAAGTGTTGGCGACGCTTTACGACGAGATGGGGCAAAAGGCTTCAGCACCCGATCTGAAGGATTTGTGGAAGAGATTGGGCGTTGCGATTCAGGGGGATCGTGTGGTGTTTGACGACGGCGCGCCGCTGGTCGAGGTGCGGATGGGATTGACTCAAAAATATAAGGACTGAAAAGTGATGCGAAGCGAATGAATCGAACGATTCTCATTCAGTCGTAATTGCGGTGCGGGCTTCCAGACTGAAATTCAGAGGCAGGCTGGAAGCCCGCACCACGAACTGAACCGGTGCCAGCTTTTTTAGACGATTGGTTCCAACCGGGCGTGTTCCAGAATCAGCGTTTTACGCCCGACGGCATTGAACTCCACGACGGCTCGGGTTTGCGGGCCCATGGCATCCACTTCAGAGATTCGGCCCAATCCAAACATCGGATGGCGGACCAGTTGCCCCTTGCGGAAGCGGTCGGTGTGCGATTCATTATCGCGATCGCCCAAGCGGCCATAATTGCCCCGTTCGCCCCCGCTATCAAAGTCCAAACCCGCGCGGTCGACCACTTCAAACGCCTCCTGAGGCATCTCATTCAAAAAGGGCGAGGGTACCGTTCGCTCCCGCAAACCACGGATCGTGCGGTAGGCGGCTTTCGTCAACAGCAGATGTTCCTTAGCGCGCGTGATCCCCACAAAACAGAGTCGACGTTCTTCCTCCAACTCCGTCGGGTTACCCCGCGAACGACTGTGCGGCAAGATCCCTTCCTCCAGGCCGATCATCGCCACCACCGGAAATTCCAGCCCCTTCGCGGCATGGAGCGTCATCATCGTGATTGCCCCGCCGCTGCCTTTCACATGATCCGCATCGCTCACCAGGCTGACCATGCTCAGATATTCCGTAAGCGAAGCCTCCGGGTTCCCCGCATCGTATTCCGCGGCGCTGGTGATGAGCGAGTTGATGTTGTCCAACCCCGATTCCCCTGTCTCCTCACCCGTTTTGTCCTTTTTGAACAGCGCCTCCAATCCGCTATGACGGACGACATCCTCCATCAACCGGGTGACCTTCCCCTTCATCGCCGTCTGACTTAATACTACCACCTCGCTCAAGCCGAGGGCGGAAGCCGCGGGCGACGCCCCGGGTGCTTCGGGTTGCAATTCCTCGGGAGTCAGAAAGAGGGATGCTTGAGAAAGCTGTGGAATATCGAGCTGTCGACCCAGTGCGTCGCCTACGGCTTCCGCCTCCGGCTTGAGATTTATCCCGGCGTCTATCACCGAAATCGCCGCCATCCTCCGCCATCGACGAACCAGCTCGACGAATAATCTGATCGAGTTGACCGCCCGCGCCGACAGACCCTGCACCTGGCCGGCCTGCTCCATCGCGCCCCATAGATTGGTCCCGTTACCGACCGCCCACGTCTGCATCTGCTTCACGCTCGAATCCCCGATGCCGCGAGGGGGAACGTTGACGATCCGGGCCAACGCCACTTCATCCGCCGAGTTGGCGATCACGCGCAGATACGCCAGCGTGTCCTTGATTTCCCTGCGGTTGTAAAACTCCACCCCGCGAGCCATCACATACGGCATGTTGGCGTTGCGCAGCGCATCTTCCATCACGCGCGACAGCGAATTCATGCGATAAAAAATCGCCATGTCGCTCCACGGCACTCCCTTCTCATTCATCCCGCGCATTTGACCGGCGATCACCTGCGACTCATCGCGCTCATCCTGACAAAAAAACACTTTGGCTTTCTCGCCCTGCGCATTTTCGGTCCACAGCGTTTTATCTTTCCGCAGCCGATTGCGCGCGATGAGTTTGGAGGCGATCGCCAGGATGGTTTTGGTCGAGCGGTAGTTGCGTTCCAGACGCACTATTTTGGCGTCCGGATAATCCTTCTCGAAATCGAGGATGTTCTGAATATCCGCCCCGCGCCAGGCGTAAATCGACTGATCCGGATCGCCCACCACGCACATGTTGCGATGCCGCAGGGCCAGCGCGTGCGCGATGATGTATTGGGCGTGATTGGTGTCCTGATATTCATCGATCAGCACATACTGAAACCGTGCCTGCAATTCCGGCAATATCTGGGGCTGGTCGCGAAACGCCTCGGCGGTCTTCAACAAAAGATCGTCGAAATCCAACGCGCTGTTGGTTGCCAATAGCTGCTGATATTTGGTGTAGACGCGGGCGACGGTCTTGGCGAAAAAATCCCCCGCGCTTTTGGCGTAGAGGTCCGCCGTCATCAGCTTGTTTTTCGCGTTGCTGATGGCGGCGTGTATGGTGCCGGGTGAAAAATTCGTGCTGGAAATGTCCAGCATCTTCAGGGCATCCTTAATCAGCTTGGTCTGATCCCCGCTGTCGAAGATGGTGAAATTCGCCGGCAATTTGATGAGCGGCGCATAGTGCCGAAGCACGCGCAGGCACAGTGAATGGAATGTGCAGATCGTCGGCCAGCGCTGGTCCAGCTTCCCGAAATCGTGCAGCGGGCGGCCAAGCACCTTTCCCACCCGTTCCTTCATTTCCCCCGCCGCCTTATTGGTGAAGGTGATCGCCAAAATCGAATGGGCCGGAATACCCAGGCTGATGAGGTGAACCACCCGCCGGGTGATGACCCGCGTTTTACCGCTGCCCGCCCCGGCGATGATGAGCAGGGGCCCATCCACATGCATCGCCGCTTCTCGCTGCTCGGGGGTCAGTCCTTCCAACAACTTTTCTCGATCAATCACAGACACAATATAACAGACCTATCCGCCAAGCGAAAATGCCCCACCTGGAGCAGTTGTCAGGTTGGTTTAGCGACCTTTGTGGTGCGGGCTTCCAG
>JANXVV010000377.1 GCA_025351525.1 Humisphaera sp.
CTGGAAGCCCGCACCACAAACTGAACCACTCCCCGAATCCCGAACCGACCGGCGCGGGAGGCGTATCGGATGATTGACGAGCCCGATTTTCTCCCGTGGAAATTTATTATTTCGGGCCGGGTGCGGCACTTTTGATTTGAATCGGCCACGTTCTTACCGATAATACATTTATGTTCCTGATTTTCCTCCTCACGCTGGCGAATGGCTTCTTGAAGACGGAGTGGATCAACACCGACTATCTGCGGTTTAACAACGGCACATTTCCCATCAATATCTTTGACATTCTCATCGCGGTGGGAATCGTCGCTTCGCTTCTGCCCAAAGGCCAGTTTTTTTTTGAAACCGAACGACCTCACCCGGCATTGGGTTGGACGTTCGTCCTGTTCACGCTCGCGGTACTGGGTGCGGGTTTGGCTGCGCTTTCAAATGGCGCCGGCGTTCGTCCGGTAATCACCACCGCCCGCAATCTGATTGAAGTTCCCATTCTGGTCTATCTTGGGTATCGCCTCACTCCCCGTCCTCACTCCGCCGTGATATATAGTTATCTGATGGTTTTGACTGGGATCGGCGTAGCGGTCGTAATCTCGCTTTCATTCAGCGGGCAGGCGGAGGACTTGACCGGAGGCAAGGATATCGTGACGGTGCGCGTCATCGATTTCGTGGCGAATTACGCGGGCCTTGCGGCGGCTCTGCTCCTGTTCTCCGTCGGGTCCGGAGCGAAACCTCTCTTCGCGCCTTGGATTTGCGTGCTGCTGGCTGCGGTATGTTTTGTGGGCCAATTCTCCACGCTATCGCGCAGCGACTGGCTCGCGGCTGCGGCGGGAATCATCGCGGCGATCGTTATCATGCCCAGATATCGCACGGGTTCCAAAATCGCCTTTTCAGCAATCGTGTTTCCCGTGATCGGTATCGTTTTGTTCATTTCGATGCTGGCCGCCAGTGCCATCTCCGGCAAAGATGTGGTCGGAAAAATGCACGTGCGGCTTCTGACTTTGTTGCCGGGTGAACACGAGGGGGATAAGGGCGCAAAAGCATGGGACACTCGCCTGGGCGGTGCCGTCGCGGAATTGGGGCTTTGGATCAGAAGCCCCTTGATCGGTCGCGGATTCGGCATTCAGGATATTCAACAGGACGATGCGGCTTACCGCCACAATACCTGGACCAGTACGCTGGCGGAATCCGGACTGATCGGGTTCAGCGCCATGTCGTTGATCTGCGTCGGGCAAATCGTGATCGGTCGCCGCATGATTCGGGATCGCCTCGACCGCAGCAGTGTTCTCATCGGTGGTTTGGGTGTGATCACCGGCGTGCATTTTATCGTTCACGGCTACTGCACGATGTCGTTCAACCAGGTGCGATGGGCCATTCCGTTGGCGGTGACCTTTGGCGTCGTGGTTCGATGCCGGGCCATGCAGCAGTCCATGGCGCAGCAATATGCAGGCCACCTCCCGGATGACTATCAGCAGATGGGGGACATTGCTCCCATTCTGGGGGATGATGAAGCAGTACCCACCTTGCCCGCTTATTAATCTCAACAGGCGGTATGCCCTCGAACGCCTTGAAACAAACGCCCAAATTTTTTCAGTCTTCGCTGCAAAAACCTCTTTTTCACCGTTCCTTCACTTCGTCTCCCCGGTGTATCTTTAATTCGTCGGACGGGTCAATACGATCGGTGTTTCGATCGTTTCCGCTCGACGGAGTTAATTCAACCCAGGAGTCCACATGTCACGCATCAATGAACCCAATACGGCCGAAGGCAGCGCGACCAGCCAGCTTCGGGACAAGGCTTCCGAGATGGCCGGCAATCTGAAGGATGCCGCCAGCGAGCAGTATGGGCACGTCAAGGATACGGCGGAAGAGTATTACAATCAGGGTCGCGAGCGCGCCCAGGAATGGCAGCATTCGCTTGAGGATTACATTCAGGAGCAGCCGGTGAAGGCGCTGTTGATTGCGGCAGGGGTTGGGATGGTCTTTGGGATTCTGTGGAAGCGAAGCTGATTTCGCAGGTTTCGCCGGGGATTTGAATAAGGTGGCATGGGCGTCGCGCCTGTGTTTTTTGGTTGAAAAAATGCACGGGCGGGACGCCCATGCCACCTTGTTGAAAACTCCGCTTACTGATCTGATGATTTTAACGGTGGATTCCCCATGGATGCCCCTACGCAGAATCCTCGAAATCCCTTCAGTCCGCCTCCCCGCACGAACGGGCATTCGGAGAGGCCGGTGGATTTCGAGCCGGTCAATCCCGCCAAGCGCGCGTTCCATGAAGTACCGGTCTACTTGGCGGAACTAAAATCGCAAGCGGCGTATTTGCTCAGTGCGAAGGTGGATGCCGCCAAAGCATCGGTGCGTCGACTGGTGATGTTCGCGGTTTTGGGGGTCGTCGGATTGCTGGTCGGGGGCGGACTTTTAATTTCCGCCGCCTTTTTGACGCTCAGCGGCTTGGCGATGGGGTTGGGTCATCTGCTCGGCGGGCATCTGTGGCTGGGAAATTTAATCGTTGGATTGTTGGTGATCGGCGGGACTTGCCTTGTCGCCTGGATGGGTGTCAGGAAGCTCACGGGCGCTTGGCACCTTCAAACGGAGCAGAAGTATGAACGCAAACGAAACGAGCAGCGCGGTGAATTCGGGCGCGACGTCCAGCAGCGCGCCGGCCAAGGCTGAACCGAAGGCCGATTCGACCTCGAAAAAGTCCGGGCTGACCGAAGCGCAGTTTCTCGCCAAGCAGGCCGAAGAAGCCAAGCTGGCGATGGGAAAAACGTGGACGGACCTCAAGCATTCGATCACGAATAACGCGGATGTGCGGCAGTGGACGCAGCAATACCCGTGGATTGCCACCGCCGCCGCCGTTGCGGCAGGGGTGGCGGCGGGGTATACCATCACGCCACGCAGCAAGGATGAAGCGCTGGAAATGTGGGAGCATCTGAAGGAACATTTCACCCCGTCTGAAGCCGCCAACGGCAATGGGGAAACAGCCAAGCACACTGGAAATGCTCCGCAAAATCCCTCGGTATTGGGATCGATCTTGCGAGAAGCGATGAAAGTCGCCGCCCCAATTTTAGCGAGCTTGGCGAGCGGTGCATTCGGCGGAAATGCCGGACCATCCGACAACGGGCACGATAAAACGTCAACTCCCTCCGCCGATGTAAAACCCCCGGCGGGTGTGTGACGTTGGATCAAGTGCCGCGCTATTGAAAGCAGTTTCCAGGTTGGTGCCACTTTGTGGTGCAGGCTGGAAGCCTGTGCTACAAAGGTCGCTACACCAACCTGACGACTGCTTTCAATAGCGCGGCACTTGATCCAACGTCACACACCCGCCGGGGGTTTTACATCGGCGGAGGGAGTTGACGTTTTATCGTGCCCGTTGTCGGA
>JANXVV010000483.1 GCA_025351525.1 Humisphaera sp.
CGTGCCTTCGGCACAGCCGCTAAAAATAGTCCCGGAACGTCGAGGTATTGCAGGGTTCAATTGACGGTTTTTCGAGGCAGCCATGGAAACAACACGTCGCATTTTCCCCCCGCTTCCCGAATTGGGAGAAGCCAATACGCACTATGGCAAAGTGGCCCACAAAGCCGAGAAACAGGGCGATTTAGACACGCGTGCCGTTTACAAGGTCGCCCAGTATCTGACCCTGGCGCGAAATCCGACACTGGCTTGGCCGGAGAAATTGAAATATTTTCGGCATGCCCTGGAGAAACATGCCAAACCGAACCCGCCGATCGATGAAGAGGTGTGGGCGTTTTACCAGACGGTGCAGAATTGGGTCCGGTCTGAATGCGGGGCGGAGGCGCTGCGATTGACATCCATCGAGAATCAGTTTTTCAGCGAGCGGTTGGCACAGCATGAAGCCCGCTTTCGCATCGTCAGCGATGCGGCGAAGTTCTTCCGCGACATCGTGCCGTCGGAATGCCCGGATTGGTTTTTACCGGAACCGTACGCGGAACTACGAGCCATTCAACTGCGCTGGGCATAAGCACTTCTTTCTGCTCCGTCGTGACACGGGCTTCCAGCCCGTGTTGATGGGCGAATGCGACGAATGACTTTGATTAGAGCAGAATTTTTACGGTCGAGTCGCTAACACGGGCTGGAAGCCCGTGCCACAAGGGAGTTGCCACAATCCATCAATTCCCGAAATTTTTTTACGGTTTTGCCCCTCGACAAATCGAAAAACTAATCTTATGGTTATGTTCAGAGGGTTTCAGCACGGAATTTCAGGCGGAATTTCAATCGTTTTTCCACCAACGTGAGTGAGTTTACGGCCAAGTGGTCTTCGCCGTTCTTCTCCCCCCAACCGATACCGGCGGTCTTTCAAGCTTCTCCCGAGTTGGAGACTTACACCCCTGCGTTACGGCTCTGCAAACCTTTTCGGGAACATATTGAAGTGTTCCGATAACTCCGGACGATAGATTTTATGATGCGTCACCGCACTTCCTCCCTGCACTCTTCCGAGCGTACTTTGACCCCGCGCCCCGCCGAGCGTATTTTCACCGCCGCCCCGCTGCGCCGTTCCAAAAATCCGTTGGCACCGCGACTTGCCCCGGCGGTCACGCTGGCGCCGACCTCTCCCGCCGCCGACCGTCGCCAGAACAATCGCAATCCGCTGCAGAGCAAGGCGACGATCACCATCCTCGACGGGCCCACCGCCAATTCCTCCCATGAAATCATGACCCGCGACCTGTCGTTGAGCGGCGTGTCATTCCTCCTGCGCGAGTCGCTCACCGTCGGGCAGATGTGTCAACTCCGCGTCG
Source organism: Humisphaera sp. (assembly GCA_025351525.1). Lineage (GTDB taxonomy): Bacteria > Planctomycetota > Phycisphaerae > Tepidisphaerales > Tepidisphaeraceae > JANXVV01. Next base: position 1,341 of record JANXVV010000483.1, read on the forward strand.
GTTCGCGCACCCACCACTGCGAAGTGGTTCGGTCTCGCCTGCTCAGCAACGGGCGGCATGAGATGGCGGTGATGTTCCGCAACGGGGTCTGAGAATTCCAATTGCTTTCCGTCTGAATTGTTTAGCCGTCTCGCTTGCGAGGCGATTGTGGCCCGACGAACAAACGTCTCGCAAGCGAGACCGCTAAACCCGAATTGTTCACCTCGAAGTCACGAAGAAGCACTGTGAGAACAAGAGCAACTGATCCATTCCATTGCATACGAACGCAGATCACAAAGCATCGCGATCTATTCCCTTCGTGTTCTTCGTGTCTTCGTGGTTAGTCGGAATGATCGGGACTAAACGGCTGTGCGAAGCCATTTGATCTGCTTGTACCCCCCACCCGCCGCGCATAAGATGCCGAATCGTTTTTATCCTTAACCGTTCTCGCAATCGACCGCGTATCGAGCAGACACCCCATGGCCAAGATCAACAATCCCTTCGGTTCACAAGCCTCCCTCAGCACCAAAGCCGGTGATGTCCAAATCTCTCGTCTGGCGGCGCTCACCGAGCAGGGCATCGGGCATCTCGACAAGCTCCCGTTCTCCATCAAGGTGCTGCTGGAAAGCTGCCTGCGCAACATGGACAACTTCATCGTCAATGAAGGCCATGTCACCGATGTCGCCAACTGGAACGCCACCCAAGTCAACGCCGTCGAACTGCCCTTCAGCCCGGCCCGGGTAATCTTGCAAGATTTCACCGGCGTGCCGTGCGTCGTCGATCTGGCCGCCATGCGGGCGGCGATGAAACGCGCCGGGGGCGACCCGCAGAAGATCAACCCGCTCGTCCCCGTCGACCTGGTCATCGACCACTCGGTGCAGGTCGACACCTTCGGCTCGGAATTCGCGCTGCACGACAACATCACCAAAGAATTCGAGCGCAACCGCGAGCGCTATGAATTCCTGAAATGGGGCCAGAAAGCATTCGATAATTTTGGCGTGGTTCCCCCGGCGGTGGGGATCGTCCATCAGGTCAATCTCGAACATCTGGCCAAAGTGGTGATGGTGAAAAAGGGCGTCGCGATGCCGGACAGTCTGGTGGGCACCGACAGCCATACCACGATGGTCAACGGCCTCGGCGTCGTCGGCTGGGGCGTCGGCGGGATCGAGGCCGAGGCCTGCATGTTGGGTCAACCGATCTACATGGTCACGCCGCAGGTGGTCGGTTTCAAGCTGCACGGCAAGCTGCCGGAGGGATCGACCGCGACCGATTTGGTACTGACCATCACGCAGATTCTCCGCAGCCATGGCGTCGTCGAAAAGTTCGTCGAGTTCTTCGGCGAAGGATTGTCCAGCATGTCCGTTGCCGACCGGGCCACCATCGCCAACATGGCCCCGGAGTATGGCGCGACGATCGGGTTCTTCCCGGTGGATGAACAGACGCTCACCTACCTTCGCCTCACCGGCCGCGATGAGAATCACATCGACCTCGTCGAGCGCTACTGCAAAGAGCAGGGGCTGTGGCGGCAGAAGAAGAGCGAGCCGATTTTCACGGAAGTGATCGAGATGGATCTGGGCACGGTCATCCCCAGCGTCGCCGGCCCGCGCCGCCCGCAGGATCGGGTCGAGCTGCGCAGCGTCAAGCAGAATTTCCGGTCGGCCCTGGTGGATACGTTCGGCAAAAACGTCGGTGAATCCGCCACGCCGCGATTGGATCGCTGGTCTTCCGAAGGCCCGGTCGCCGTCTCCAAAACCACCGGTGAGGCCGGCGGTCAGACCGAGCAGCACGAGGCTTCCACCACGGAACATCTGAAGGATAAGAAGGAGTTTTCGATCGCCGTGCTGGAGGACCAGTGGGTAAAGCTGACGCACGGGGATGTGGTGATCGCCGCCATCACCAGTTGCACCAATACCAGCAACCCCAGCGTGATGATCGCCGCCGGTTTGCTGGCAAAAAAAGCGGTGGAACACGGGTTGAAGGTTCCCCCTTATGTGAAGACGAGCCTGGCGCCGGGAAGCCGGGTGGTGACGGATTATTTGGATAAAGCGGGCCTGTCCCCTTATCTCAATCAACTCGGCTTCAACACCGTCGGCTACGGCTGCACCACCTGCATCGGCAACAGCGGCCCCCTGCCCGAGGCCATCGCCAACGCCGTCGAGAAAGCCGACCTGGTGGCCTGCGCCGTCTTGTCGGGCAACCGCAACTTTGAAGGCCGGATCAATCCCTATGTGAAGGCCAACTACCTCGCCAGCCCGCCGTTGGTGGTGGCCTATGCCCTGGCCGGGACGATGGATGTCAACATCATGGATGAACCGATCGCCAAGAATGCCAAGGGCGAGAAGGTATACCTGCGCGATCTCTGGCCGACGCAGCACGAGGTGCATGATGCCATGACCGCCAGCCTCAGCCCCGAGATGTTCAAGAAGCAGTATGCGAACGTCGCCAACGCCAATGAGGATTGGAACAAGATCCCGGTGAAGGGCGGCGAGCTGTTCAACTTCGAGGCCGACAGCACCTACATTCAGGAACCGCCGTTCTTCACCGATCTTTCCCCCGAGCCCAAGCCGATCCAGGCGATTCACGGCGCGCGGGTGCTGGTGATGGTGGGGGATTCGGTGACCACCGATCACATCTCCCCCGCCGGCGCGATCAAGAAGGACAGCCCCGCCGGAAGGTATTTGATGGAACACGGCGTGGCCCCCCTCGACTTCAACAGCTACGGCTCGCGGCGCGGCAACGACCGGGTGATGACCCGAGGCACGTTCGCCAACATCCGCCTGAAAAACCAACTGGCTCCCGGCACCGAAGGGGGCGTCACCCGCTACCTCGGCAAACCCGGTGAGTTCGGCGAAGAGGTCATGAGCATCTACGACGCCGCCATGAAATATCAAACCGCCGGCGTGCCGTTGGTGGTCCTGGCCGGCAAGGACTACGGCATGGGTTCCAGCCGCGACTGGGCCGCCAAGGGAACCTACTTACTAGGCGTGAAAGCGGTGCTGGCCGACAGCTTCGAGCGCATCCACCGCAGCAACCTGGTCGGCATGGGCATCCTGCCGTTGCAATATAAAAAGGGCCAGTCCCGCTCGAGCCTCGGCCTGACCGGCATGGGCACGTTCGACATCGAACTCGGCGACGATCTCAAACCCCTGCAGGAAGTGAAAGTCCGCGTGGTCACCCGCGAAGGCGAACCGCTGCAATTCACCGCCACCTGCCGGATCGATACCCCGGTGGAGGTGGAGTACTACCGCAACGGCGGGATTCTGCACACGGTGCTGAGGAATATGCTGAGGAGTTAATGGTTGGAAGAGGTTGCCAGTGGTTAGTTGCCAGTTGCCAGTTGAGAAATGCCATCGTCTTTACTGGCAACTGGCAACCAACCACTGGCAACTTCTGAATTGCCATCATCTTTACTGGCAACTGGCAACCAACCACTGGCAACTTCTTAAGCCGCCATCGACACCGATCCACCCGGCAGATTGGTGCTGATGGGGATGGAGGCCGTGCCGTTCTGCTTGCGGGGATTGAACCAGTAGGCGGTGAACCACACGGTCGCCCCGCTGGTCACGGTCGGGGGGAACACCACGTTGAGCTTGGTGCGCCCGGCGTTCCCCTCGAACTTCCAGTCGCTCAGATCCGCTGGCGCCGTCGCTCCGACAAAACTGAAAATGGACACCCCGCTGACGCCCGATGGCAGGCCGCGCCGGGTGGGGTTGGCCCCGTCGATCAGCCGCAGGCTCGCCGTGCGTCCGGAGACGGATTTGACCTCGATGAAAGGGATGCCCGAGGGGGCCGGGATGGACGCCCGCTGCATGCGCTGGGGCAATCCCAAATCCAGCCGCATCGCGTTCGTGGTCGCCGGAAACCGCTGCACGATCCCGCCGAGGAGTCGGAGGCTGGCGATCAGATTGTGCTTGGCCTGGTTTTTCAAAGACAGATTCATCGGCGACCGCGTCGCGTCCGCCTGGCCGATGTTATAGGCGTTGACGAAAGCCACCTGAAGCAGGCCGTAGGCCGTGGCCTGGGCGGCGCTCAGCCCGAACAAAACCGGCGTTGCATTGATTTTCGCGCCGAAGTTGGCGCTGAACGTGACGAGGTCCGCCTCGCGGTCGGGAGGAAATGAAGCAGCCATCGCGGCTCCTTATTAGACGGTGGAGCGGGTTTCGCATCGGGCAATCACATTCGCCCGAGGGCCGCTTCATAGGGAACGTCGGCGGGAAGGGAGAGGGGCTTTAGAAGATTTCAGGAGAACGGGCGCGCTCATTTTTAGTATATAGTCTAACCTTATCAAATCACTGGGCAAAGCCTTGGGGGAGGCGCATCGGCGTACTCCTACACCTGCGGTTTTTGGATAACATAAGTGCACGGGTCTCGCAACGTCGCGGCTCGAAGC
>JANXVV010000292.1 GCA_025351525.1 Humisphaera sp.
TCCCGGAATATGACAAACTGCGGTCGTGCGGCTACGCTGTGTTACGCATGATCGTGCTCATCGATAATTACGACTCGTTCACCTACAACCTCGTGCAAAAACTCGGCGAGGTGGATCCGAAAAACACCATCCGGGTGTTCCGGAACGACAAGGTGACGGTTGGCGAGATTGAAGATCTGAAGCCGACACACATCGTCATTTCCCCCGGCCCCTGCACACCGAGAGAAGGAGGCGTGAGCAATGATGTCATCAAACACTTCGCGCCCAAAGTGCCGGTGCTGGGGGTTTGCCTGGGCCATCAGTGCATCGGTTACAACTTTGGCGCGATTGTGGAGCGGGCGGAACGGTTGATGCATGGCAAGACCGATTTGATCCATCACGATGGCCGCACGATCTATGAAGGGATGCCCAATCCTTTCACCGCCACGCGCTATCACAGCCTCATCATTCGTTCCGGCACCCTGCCGCCGGAGTTTGAGGTCAGCAGTTGGACCGACCACGACGAGATCATGGGCGTCCGCCATAAAACCTGGCCGCTGGAAGGCGTGCAATATCACCCGGAAAGTTTCCTGACCGAACAAGGCGAGCGCCTGCTGTTAAACTTCCTCAAAAAGTGACGCGTGAAAACTGCGAGATAAACCTCAAGCCGAGGGCGGAAGCCGAAGGCGACGCCCCGGGTTCTTCGATTGCCCCTGCAAAAACCGTCCACTTTTATAACTGACAATTTCCCCTCGTCTGCAGTAGCATGCAAAATGGATAAATCTTCGACCCGAAAGGACCAGGACCCATGAAACACTTCCCTTATCAAAAACTCCGGCTAACCAAACTTTTACCAGCGCTCCTGATCCTTCTCCTTTCAGGCCTAACCTCAACCACCTTCGCCGACCCCGGCGTCAAAGACGACGGCCAGTTCTTCAAATCCGAAACCGTCGAAAAAGCCAACACGGAAATCAAGCAGATCAAGGCCGACTACGGAAAAGAATTGGTCGTGGAAACGTTTCTCGCCATCCCCGAGGGTTTGAAAGATGAATGGGAAGCCGCCAAGGACGATCGACAAAAGCGCTCCGATTTTTTCGGCAAGTGGATTGGTGAGCGCGCCCATAATTTGCAGGTCAACGGCGTCTACATTCTGATCTGCCAGGATCCCACGCAGCTTGAAGTAAAGGCCGGGCTCAAAACCAAGCAGAAGGCGTTCACCGAAACCAATCAAAACAAGCTGCGCGATATTCTGCTCGAAACGTTCAAAGCCAAGAACGATGATGAAGGCCTTCTCAAAGGCATCGCCTATTTTCGCGAGGCATTGAAAGCAAATCTCGGCGGCGCGCATTCCGGCACCCCGGCGGCCACGAGCGACGAGCAGTTTCGCCATCCCAACAGCGGTAATTCCAGCGGCTCGGCTCTTCCCACCCGAAACCAATCGACACGCGTCCCCACTACCCCCGCAGCCTCAACTTTTCATTGGAGTCCCATCATGACTGTGATTCTCGTGGTCATTGCAGCGATCGTGATCTTCCGAATTTTAGCCGGCCTGAGCGGTGGTTCACGCAATTCCGGCGGCGGCAATTACGGCCAAGGCCAGCAGGGCGGCGGTCCCGGTTACGGCGCGGGATATGGTGGCGGTGGTGGCAACTATGGCGGCGGCGGGGGAGGCGGGTTCATGCGAAACATGTTCGGTGGATTGCTTGGTGGGGCGGCGGGCGGCTATCTCTACGACAAATTCCGCGATAGCAATAACCCCGCCCAGAATCAGCAAAACTCGAACGTGAACAATGTTTCGGACAACCCGTCCGGCGGTGACTTCAGCTCGCCGAGTTCTTCCAACGATGACAACGATCGCGGCCAGGGATTCGGCGGCGGTGGCAGCGGGGGCGATTTCGGATCCTCCAGTTCCGATTCGGGCAGTTCGTCCGGCGGTGATTTCGGATCTTCCTCCTCTTCCGATTCCGGCTCCTCCGGCGGTGGAGATTCCGGCGGCGGTGGCGGCGATTTCTAACGGCCTCCCCATGCCCGTTTACCGGTGGCCCGGAGGGCCGCGTTTTTTCCGGTGCGTGAAAATCTTCCACACCGATATGCGATGAATCCAGACATCTTTAAGCGGCTCTCAATTATTTAACCGTCTCGCTTGCGAGGCGCGTCCAGTGGGATGCGAACTCAGATACGGCTCGCAAGCGAGACCGGTTAAATAATGCGGACGATGACTTCAGTAGTTCTAACTCGTCAAATTCACCGCCACCGGTGAACCATACGCCTTCAGCGCCGGCACCAACCCGGCCAGTGCCGCGATTGCCACCGCCAGCAATATCACACCCCATTCCTGTTCAGACGCCCGCACCCAATCGATCGACTGACCAATGGTCAAATTGAAATAGTACGACTCGACGGCTCCTACCAGGTGGCCGACGACCAGGCCCAGTAGCGATCCCACCAAGCCGACCAACGCCGCCTCCGCACAGATCAAGGTAAGGATGCGAATGCGAGTGGCACCGAGCGCCCGCAAAATCGCGATCTCCCTCATGCGGGCGGACACGGAATTGTAGATGCTCACGAGAATTGAAACGCCGGCGACCAGCATCACAAGACGGGAAATGACCAATAACACCAACGTGCTGCCCTTGAGAAACGTATTAAAAAACTCCCGCATCACGGATGCCGGATTCACGGCGGTCGCTTCAGTATTGACGACCTGAAAGTTGTACATCAACCGATCCGCCTGAAACGGCCCGCGCGTCCTGACGAGAATCGCGGAGATTTCCCACGCCCGTTTCGGTAACTCCGGCACGATATTCCCCTGGGCATCCAGCGTATACGCATCCTCATCCTCGGCGGGCGCGGCATCATTCTTTTTCTGCGCCGGTTTGACGACGGCATCTTTGATCAATTCATCACCCGGACCTGGTGCGGCAGCGGCGGCGGGTACATCCGCGATATTAAAATGCCGTTTCGTCCCGGCTTCCATCTTGTCCAGGTCCGTCCCGTTCTTCACGAGAAAATCCCGCACCTGCTCGGGCGTGGCTTTGCTCCGGTCGAATTTAGCCTTCAGCATCAACTGCTCGATCAGACCGATGTCGTGCTCTTCGATGGCGAAAAGGCTGATGACCGGGATGAACAGCACGCGATCATTGGCGGTGTGGGTGGGTTGCAAGATTCCGACGACGGTCCATTGCGGTTTGTGGATGTCGGGCGTTTCGTTCGGGCCCGGCATGCCGTGCGTGGCGCGAAAAACCGAACCGATTTTCATCTGCTCCCGCGCGGCGACCTCGCTGCCGATCACCGCCTCAAACTTCCTTGGCGCAAACACCCGCCCCTCGGCCAACTCATACTTCCGCCCCTTGCGATATTCAAACGGCTCATTCGTCACCGGCTTTCCATCGTCATCAAATCCGAACATCTGCGGTGACGTGCCGACCAGACGGTGGCCTTTGTAGCTGTCCCCCACCATGAACGGGATGGCGTGCTTGACAAAAAACCCGTAGTTCTGCCGTCCCTCCGGCGCTTTGCCGTGCCGTGACATATCCTCGTACAGCGCGTACGGAATCGTGCCCGGACTTTTATCCATGTGGTAAACGGTGTTGAGCGTCAGTTGCAAGGGCGACCCCTTCGGCGGCCCGACGATGATGTCGTAACCGAAATCACTCTGCCCGAAGAGTTGATTGCTCTCGCGCTGCAAAATCAAAATCGCGATCGCCAGCGCCACCCCGATGATGACGCTCAAAAGCGTCAGCCAGGTGGAAAGGGCCCGCTGACGCATCTGCTTGAGGACTAGTTCGAAGAGGTTCATTGTAAATCTCGAATGACGAAATCAGGTCTTCTCAAAAACCGATGGCATGGGCGTCTCGCCCGTGCTTTTGGGTCAAAAAAA
>JANXVV010000486.1 GCA_025351525.1 Humisphaera sp.
TCCACCGACAACGGCTGCAATGCCGCCAGTTCATCATTCGCCTCGGCATCCTTCTTCCCCCGATACATCGCGAACATCGCCCGGGCGATGGTCCATTTCGGATAGGGACGATCCAGTAATTCAACCGCCATCCCCGCCTCGACGGTCGCCTCTTGCAGCACGCGAAAATACCATCCACCGCGATTGGTTTTGATGACCCATGCCGGCAAGTCGTTGTTGTTCCATCGCCGGGCCAGCTTCGAGCAGGGTTGGCGCGGCTGCGATACTTCCACGCGCAGGCCGCCGATCGCGTACCGGTCGCCGAGACAGACTTCCTGCTCGTTCAGCGAAGCGATCGTGAAGTTTTCCCCGAACCCACCGAACGGCATGGCGGGCTCGTTCAATTCTTTGCGCCAGAGGGCGTAGTGGTCGGCACAGTAGGCGAGGATCGGTCGATCCGGCCCGCCGTGAAATCGCAGGTCGGCCTGACCGTCACCGCTAATCGTCAGTCGGCCCACCTGCACCGGACCGGTGATCGGCAGCTTGTGAAAGGCGGTGTGCCAGGGCCGATCCAACGGGTCGACCGCGCCTTTGCGACCGAGTCTTTGCGGCATCGCCACCTGGATCGAAACGAGGAGTGGGGTGGGCATGCAAACACTCTTTTAGCGAGTCGATTATTGCCGAAGTACTTATCGTAGAGCATCTCTGCGATTTATTCTTTGAATATCCCGTTGATCTGATCCGCCAACCGATATCCCGCCAGCACCGCGCGGCGGTGGGCAACCTTCGCCGCCTCGGCCTCATAGCCATCCGGCAAAGGAGGCACGTCAGGGGGAATCGTGCCGCGCGCCTGCGGGGCGACGGCGCTCGGCAGGGTTCCATCGAGATACACCTTGGATTTGGCCAGGGCATAGCTCTCCATCACCCAGTCTTTCACGGCTCCGTGCGCAAGATCATCCTTCATTGCCTCGCGCGTCAAGGCGGGATCAGCCGTCAACTCGGTGGCCAACTTCGCGAGGGCGGGCAGGCTCGCATCCTTCGTCGCGGCACCGTCCCAGTAAAAATGCAAGTTCACCGGATCTCCTTCTCCCGGTTGCACGAACTGCGAATTTCCCCCGCGATCTCCCTTGGGGAACCGATCGTTGAACAGGGCGGCGGCGTGTAGCGGTTGATGCAGATCGCCCACCAGATGCTCCAGCCAGCAGAGGCGGATGGCTTTGTCGGAATCCTTCACTGCGGTATCGATCAGATCAGCACGGACTTTCGCCATCGCCTGCAAAGCGTTAGCCGGCGCGGTGCCGGGGGTCCATTGCTCAACGGGCGAAGGGCCGGTTGCGCTGTCGAGGTTGACCGGGAAATCCACATAGTGCCAGACCGGATGGTTATCCGTGAATGTCATCGGGTTTGCCGGCGACCGGACGATATCCGGCCAAGTGCCGGCCATCAAAAACGCCCACAGGTCCGCATCCACGTCATCGGGCTTGCCGACCAACAAATCCTTCTCGTAACGCGGATGCTGACGTAGAACTTTCCCGACCGCTTGGCGCGCGGCTGGGGTCAATTGCTGGTAGGCGATCAGGTCGACCAATTCATGCCCGGCGGCATTCCAAGCCCAGGTGAATGCAGCGGGCAAGCAACACGAAAAAGCAATCAGAAATACAATGGCGTATTTTCGCATACAGATCCTTTTTTATTTGCTTTCCGTCAGCCGGATGTTCCGATACTCCACCTGTCCGCGATCCGCTTCCAAACCGATGCCGCCGGTCTCGGGAAGTTTCAGCGCGTCTTCCAGCACTTCACCGTTGCAGGTGCAGTGGGCGACGTTGCCTTTCACCACCACGATGATCTCATTCCAGTCCTGCGCTTTGTATTTCGTCAACTTTTTGTACGGGCCCGCCACCAGATAATCCCGCACCTGCAATTGCGGCTTGCGCAGAAACAAACCGCTGTCCGCATTCACGGCCGCGCGAAATTCCAGCTTCAACACGAAGTCCCCGGGGAACTTCCGCGTCGTCCACAACTGCCTGATGCCCTTGTTGGCCTCCGTGGCGGCGTTGACGACGACCATCCCCTCCTTGGCCGAGAACCGCTTGTCGTCCGAGTCGGCTTTTCCGTCGAACGTCTCGCCGGTCTGGTATCCCCAGCCGGTGAGGTCTTTGCCGTTATACAACTCGATGGCCTTTGCCTCCGGCTTGGCGTCTTCGGCACGCAGGGTGGAAAGGAGGAAGGTCAGAACGACGATCGAACACAGGGCATAACAAAAACGTTGCATGGGGAACCTCTCAAAAAAATGACTTGCCACACTCAGGGTTCATGGCGCTTTGCTTAGCGCCGGTCCGGAGGACCGGGCTTTTTTGATACACAGGAGTCGCGACATCCTATCCAAAATCACTATTTTTTAGGCTGAACGGCGGGTGGTTCCGTAAAGATATTCGGTTTGCCTGGCGGGACCGGTTCAGTTCCCGGAACGCTTTTCGCCGCCTTCGTCGTCGGGATCACGATCTCAGCCGGTGGCTTCTCCACAGGCCGCGTGGTCGCCGCCTTTTTGGTCGTCGGCCCCGCCGCCACTTGCATCGCCTCCATCGGCGCCCCGCGCGACACCCATCCCATCGTCGCCGTCAAAAGCCACAGCGCCTCATGCGGTTGCTTCCAACCCGGCTCGACCACGTTGAACGTGATCCGCCCTTTTTTCCAGGGGAGGGTCACCATCAACGGCCCGTCCTCGTCCCCGTTTTTCTTGGTTCGCCGCAGCAGCACCACATGCGGCGATGTGCATTTGAAATTGCCGGCGGTGTGCAGCATTTTATCCGGCGGCAACAGATCTTCGTTCCCCGCCATCAATTGATCCGTCAGTCCCGGCACGGCCTCAAAGTAATCCCCGTGGAAATAACTGCAGATGATGCCGTAAGGTTTCAGTTGCTCCATGTTTCGGGCATTGAATGAACCGAACACGATCAGATGCCCGCCGCCTTCAATAAACCGATGGATGTGCGCGAATGCCTCCGGGGATTTATTCTCCGCGTTGCCCCAGTAGTCCATCTGATTGCTGGTACACAGGATCGCGCGGTAGGTGCGGTAGTCCTCTTTGGCGGCGTTGAATGAATCGGTCACCTCATACGCCAAGCCGTATTTCTCGCAGGCCGCGACGGTCACTTCGCGCTCTCCATCATGCCCGCTCACCAGCAGTATTTTACCCGCCGGGTCAAACGCCGGCATCTCGATCTCCGGTGCGGGCGGCACTTCGGCGAAGGTGATCTCCATCGCATCGCCTTCCTTCACTGCCCCCGTCTTTCCGATCATTTGTGACAGTCGCAATTCTTTTCGGTCGGCATCCAGATGCCCCGTGAAAGCGTGGAGGACCGGCCCTCCCAGAATATTTTCCGCGTTCTTGAACGACCCGGGCTGCACCGCGCATTCCACATTCTCCAGGGTGAAGGCCCCCAGCCGCATCCGCTTGAGAATCATCACTTTCGTCTCACTGACCTTGCCGTCGGTGGAGATTAAGTGAACTTTCCGATCCTCCGGCGCGGGTGTCAGACCGAGATCCCTGGCCGTGTTCGCGGTGAGTGACAGGAGGGTCGCGCCGGGGTCAACGAGCATCGGGCGGGTGAGTGTTCCATTCATGCCGACCAGCGCGACCCGAATGTGAGGTGTGGCAATGCCACCGGCGACAAGCGGGATGACCGTCGAGTGGATCGCCTCGCGCTGCCTGCGGATCGCAACCAGCCCTTCGGTGAACTGCGCGGAAGGCCCGAGCCTCAGTTTCAACCGGGTTTTTTCAATCAGTTTTGCCAACGCAGCCTTTACTTCAAGATCGACGGCCACCGTCTCATACCGCCCAACCGTCGCTTCCATTTCCGTCAAAAGCTCAAACAGTAAATTGACGTATTCCGCGCGCGGATCCGCCAGTTTCGCAAGCTCCTTCTCGCGCTCGCCTTTCACCCTCGCGGCATCCCGCATCAAGGACTCCATCGCCTTCACCTGATTGGCAAACCGCCCACGCTGCACGGCGTCTTTGGTTTGATCCAGTTTTTGGAGCAGCTCGCGATAGTTCTGGTCCTGAATGGTTGCAATGCTATTTGCGCTCTTCAGATCGCGTTCAATTTCAATGCGCTTACGACCCGCATCATCGATCAATTTTTGCGCCAGCCGTAATGCCCGCAGCTTGTCCGGCAGCTTCGCGTCGGTGTCCAGAACATACACCGCGCCGGATTTGACGAGGCCGTGCGAATTCATCACTTCCTCGGGCGATTTGTCTTCCGCGCCGGCTGCGGCGAAACACAGAAAAGAAAGAATCGCCACGATCGAAATGGATTTGAGTTGATGCATGACGATCCTACTTCATCCGAAAAACATAGACGCGATCCAGCGAGATTTCCTGTTTGTAAGGCCATAGCCGGTACTCCAGCTTTTCGGTCTCATGAACTTCGTAGACGACGGGCATCACGGACCATTGCCCGGATTTAAACTCACCCGCCTCCGGCTTGTGCGTCGCAATCGTATTGCCGTTCGAGCAGAGATCGAGAAAACAAACATTTGTCCCCTCCGCCTCCGAAAGAGCCTGAAGCCGATACACGAACAGATATTTTCCCGGCTCCCATTTTTCGTAGACGCCCCAAAACAGAATGTTCCCGTTGCGTCCCACGGCGGCTGCTTTTGAATAGCTCCCTCCGACCGCTTTGGGCCCGCCGCTTCTCCGCTTAAATTCCACTCCCTCGTGATATCCCACCATTTCGACCTGTTGAACCTCCTTCAAAACATCCGGGTATCTCAAGTCCAATTGGCGAAGGATCTCACCGCCTTCCCGGGCATCGGAAGCATTTGAGAACATCACCGTGCGATGCGCCAATTTAAATTCCTTCGCCGGCGATGTGGCGGGAGTTTTTGTTTTGGTGGAAGCCGAATCGGGATCGGTGAAAATATTGGAATGGGAGGGTCTCACCACAGACTCATCTGAAGGTGAGATCTTGATGGTCGGCTGCGTTGAACTCGGTTCCGCGTACGTCAGTTGAAGCGGGGCGGGCTCGACTTTGAAATCCCAAAACTCGGTCGTTCCCCGGCTCCAGTCATCGCCCCCGCGCAGGAACAGATGGATGGAAGTCGCCACTTTCCGCGTCCCGGTAAAGGCGTGCTTGCCATCCATCTCCACTTCAAAACTCGCGCCCGAGAATTTGAACGCGATCGCATGTTCCTCTCCGTTTTCGTAGGGGAAATCTTTGCCATCCGTCACTTTCACTCCCTCCGGAGCAAAGTGCCTGGTAAACCTTTCGTTGCCGAACATCAGGCCCGTTCCCCCGAAATACATTCGCGGCCGCATTCCACCGACGACATTGACGCGGCACCGCAGGACGCAGTCGGCGGGCAGCGTCGGGTTGAAATCGATCCGCGTTTCCCCCTCCCCGCGCAGTCGGCCATTCGCCATCTGCCATTTGCCCTGATTGATCGACCACTCGTTGAAGTCATTGAGTTGACGCGTCAGAATCGCTTCCGGGGATTCACGCGTGGACGGCAACCCGATTGGTTTAAGACTTGCAGTGGCACGAATTTCTCCCTCGTTCTTCGCAGGCTTGTCGTCCGCACAAAACAGAAGCAGCTCACCCGCTTCCGGCGCGACCACAACTGCGCCCGATTGAACAATCCCCGTGGTGCCGCCGATTTTCCAACTCATCGCCAACCAGCCCGGCTGATCGGTGTAGCCGCGATAGTCCGTCTGCTTGCCCTTGTGCGTGCCGGCGCCTTTGGACCATCGATCGATTCCATTCGCATTGATGATGAAGCTCTGACCCTTGCTAAGCCGAATGCCGGTGGGGACGGGCGATTTTTCCGTGCGCGTGGCCGGGACGTAAATTTCCTTTTCCGCCGCCGGCGCAGTCGTCGGCGATTGCAGGGTCGTCAGTTCCGCACCGCCCGATTTGCCGCTCATCTGCGACAGTCGAATTTCATGCGCGCCCAGATCCATCCGCACCACGAAATTTTTCAGGAACGTTCCACCCAATAGGTTGGAACCGTGCATGGATTTGGGAAACACCGAGCACGTCACGTTCTCCACCTTGAACGGCCCCAATTGCACGCTCTTGAGCACCATGACGCGGGCTTCGGTGATTTTTCCGTCGGCGGTGTGCAGATTGACGATCGGATCGCCAGGCGCTGCCGTCAACTTGAGTTGTTGGGCGACATCCCAACTCAGCACGATGCTCGCCGCCCCGGAGTCAAACGTCATCGGCTGCATCAAAGATCCGTTGAGCATCACATTGACCGTCGGCACACCGCCTTCAATCTTGAACTTGATCACCGATGAATTGATCTTGTCCCGCTGCCTTCGCACCCACGGAAGGTCTTCGGTGAATTGGCCCGATGGCCCCAGGCGAACCTTGGGAGAGGCTTTCACATTGAGCCGGGTCAGAGCGGATTTGACTTCATCATCGGCAGTAAGACTCGCATATTGCTTCGCAACTGCCTCCATCATCTCTGACAGATCGGTCAACCGCCCCACGTAATCCTCCGGGGCATCACCGAGTTTCTGCAGGTCTTTGGACCGCTGCTCCCCAAACCGCAGAGCCTCCAGCAGGTTCGCCCGCAACAGATCGATTTGAGCGGCGATCGCATTGTATTTCGCGGTTTCCTTCGTATTGGTTTTTGCCAGCTTTTCGTTCGTGCGAACGAGTTGCTGATTCCAGTCGGTGATTCTTTCGCTGTTCGCATCGAGCTCTTTTTCGAGAGCCGTGCGCTTTGAGGCGTGATCGTCCAGTTGCCGCTGCGCCGCACGGACGGCGCGAAGGCTGGCCGGAAGCGTGGTCTCCCGCTCCACAAGGTAGAGAATTCCCACCCGGGTCAATCCTTTTGCTTTAAGAACATCTTCCGGGGAGAGATCCGGATTGACGTCGACGGCCAACCCCCGGCCGCACCAGAGCAGCAGACCGAGCGTACAGAAAATGCAATATCGCGTTTTCATGTGAAGCCTCCCGCGCCAATCTAAACGATACCATCCCGGTCGATCTGGGCCGGGGCAGGCTGCCGACGGTCAAGTGGACAGCAGTGTAACTTGCATGGAAAATGGAGTCCAATCCGGTTCCCTCCCCCCATGTACTCATGGGGGGAGGGTTAGGGTGAGGGGTCTTTCTTCGTGGCGAGAAGACGTTCCATTTCTCGACACGGCGGAAGAAAAATGCAAGACCCCTCACCCCAACCCTCCCCCCGGAGTACCGTGGGGAGGGGGCCGGAACCATCATGCAGGAGAAAATCATGCCCTTCCCATGCACCGCCGCCCACGACCTCGGCACTTACCAAACCTATCGCGGCCTACCTACGCTGGCTGGCTTAACCACCATGGCCGGCGCGATGAACCCCGGACTCTCCGTCGATCAATGCGTTCAACGGCTCAAGCGATATCACTACGCTTTCAAAAGGCTGCATGAGATTTTCACCGCGCGCCTGACCGCCGAGCCGATCTACGAACTGAAAACCGCGTTCAGCCTTCATGCCCATTTGTGTGCTGAGCATGTGTCCACCCTACGCGCCCGCATCGCTGAAATGCGCGAGCCGCCGCTCGGCCTGGATGTCACGCCGGATACGAACCTCGAAGTGTTTTTCGATGAAATTCTTTCCGCGCCACAGAACCAAACACTGGTGACCGGCCTTTACACCAAGGCATTGCCCGCACTGAAAGCGGGGATGGAACGGCATCTGCGCGAGACCCATCCGCTGGTCGATCATCCGTCGATTCGCCTCTGCCGTTTTGCCCTGCTGGAAGTCGACGACATGATTCGCTTCGGTGAAAAAGCCGTCGATTGCCTGGTGGATCAAACCGAAGCGGCAGGAATGGTGACTTGGTTGAAACTTCTTGACGATGCTCTCTTGGCCGCCGGTTCCCTGGATGGATCGCAGCACTCCAGCGGCGTGCCGGCCGTGCGGGGCTACTCTGCCAAGCCATTCGTATACGACCCCACGCCGCGCCGCGATGAGCGATTCATCGATCCCTACAATCGCGGCGTCAACCCCGAGGCGTTTCTCTACGATCCGAAATTTCCCAATAACGCCAAAGTATTGATGATGCTCTTCAAGCGCATTCGCGAACTGGATGTGCCGGAGATGATGGGAAGCATCATCTCCGAAACCAAAGGCAAGCCGTGGGGCTACTACCGGGATATGTCGCGGCAACTGTGGGATGAGGCCCGGCACACCATGATGGGCGAAGTGGGCCTCACCTCCCTCGGCATCGACTGGCGAAAAATCCCGATCACCTGGACATTTTCGCGCAACCTCAATACGCAACTCAAAGCGATGGACCGACACGCGGTGCTGTTCTTCATCGAGCAGGGTTTGATGCCGCGCACCGGAAAACGATATGAGTGGGAAGTGGGGATGGCCTCGGGCGATGCACTGGCCGGGCTGTTTCAGGATTACGACTGGGCCGATGAAGTGCTTCATGCGTCGATTGGCCGACAGTGGTACGTGAAGGAATTTGCGACTCCCAGGGAAGCCATCGCGTATGGCGATCAGTGCTGGTCGCAGATCGCCAGTGACTATCGGGAGCTGATGGAGAAGGGCTTGACGGAGCATCGAAATTGGTGGCCGGAAGTGTATCGGACCGCTTGCCGCCATTGGAACATCGAGCCGGATCCGGTAGTGTTGGCGTACGACACAACCTACGAATCGACGCGGGCGGATTTGCAGGAGTTGCCGATGTCGGAGTGACGATCGGTTTCAGATTTCTTTGAACTCTCAATATTGAGTGGAGATTGATATGCGGAATGAAGTGAAACGATTTTCTCGGCTGTTGTGCGGTGTGATGTTGTTAGGCATGGTGGGATTTCAGTGGTCCTGTTGCTGCGAGCCTCTGAAGACCGCGATTCAAACCGCGACTCTGGCAAACGCGGAATACGAACCGTTGTTCAACGGCAAAGACCTCACCGGCTGGGAAGGGAATTCGCAACTCTGGTCCGCCGAGAATGGTGAGATCGTCGGCAAAAGTCCCGGAATCAAACAGAATGAATTTCTCGCCACGACACAGGCGTACGGCGATTTCACGCTGAAATTTAAATTCCGCATCGTCAACACCAGCGGCCAAGCCAACAGCGGCATGCAGTTTCGCAGCGAGCGCGTCCCCAATTCCACCGAAGTTGCCGGCTACCAGGCGGATGTGGGCCAGGGCTACTGGGGCTGCCTGTACGATGAATCGCGGCGGAAGAAAGTGCTGGTGATGCCGCCAAAAGACGAGCTGGAAAAAGTTCTGCACCGCGACGGTTGGAATGAATACATCATCACCTGCAAAGCCGATCACATCACGATCGAGTTGAATGGCCTGAAGACGGTCGACTACACCGAGACTGAACCGACCGATAAAATCGCGCGGAACGGCATCTTCGCGCTGCAGATTCACGCCGGGGGACCGATGGAAGTTCACGCGAAAGATATTTTGATTAAGCGGCTGTAGAATTCCATCGCATCGCATCCGCTTAGCGGTGCTGCCGGAGGCACACGTTTCCTTCCCGTAATGATCGAAAAAAAGCGTGCCGCAAAGGCGCAAAAAGTGCAAAGGAAAACGCAAAGAATGAATCGAAATTTCTTCTCTGCGTTCTTTGCGACTGTTTTTCGAATCGCCGGAAATAAACGCATGCCTTCGGAACTGCCGCTAAAGAATTTGATCCGGAAAAGAGACGGCTACTCATTACTCATGACAAAATAATGAGCGGCGGCCCCTCTCGTTCCAATCGCTATTGATGAATGTCCCCTTTTTTTACCCTGGCTGCAGATAATTTTCCGTCATTCATTACCTTTAATTATGGAAGCACCCAGCCAATCAACTTGACGAAATCCGTTTCCGCATTTGAAAGCGCACGCCCACCATGCTTCCAGGTTCCATCAGAATCAGGAAAAAACATGGACAACCGTTGACGTTACCGAATCTTCTTTAACGTTGGACGTTCGTGCGTTTCCTTTTCCCCTTATTTCTTTTTTTCGTCCCGGCAGAACGCACCGATTTCATCAAGCGAAACATTCCATTCAGATATCTTCACGCCATCTTCGCTAACGGTATTGCGCGGCTTCACAAATTCGCCAATAGCAGTCACCTCAAAGGGTCGTGAAAGTTGGTCCAGAAACAGCAACTGGTTTTGAACAAAAACCGATTGGCCTTCGCGATACATTGTCCACCACCTCAGAAAAGTTGCGGTCTTCGGATCGTACATGGCAGTGACAAGGGCGGTTTTCGAGTCGCCGCTCAAAAGTTGAGAAAGAGCGGTCGCCCAGTGCCGTTCATATTCCATTTCCTGCCAATACAGGAGCGGTGATTCAAACGATTCTTTGAATGCGCCAAGAACGATATCGCCAGACGCTATCGGCGCCAAAGAATGAGATTTGCTAGACCTTGACCAAGACGGGCCGACAGGAACAACCGCATCGCCATGTCGAAAGTCACTCGCCAGTTTTCGAAATCTGATGCTAAACATGCTCAAGGTCCAATTCTATTGCTGCTAGCGTCTAAGGTGCCTATACGGTTCCCATTTCGGTCAAATTGCTTCCAGACGCCGCCGCTATGTGAATCCACGTCAGGAGTGATAAATTTTTCCCGTCAGTAAATGCAGGTTGTCCGTGAGAATCGAATCCAACTTTTTGTGGCGGAATGCGTTTGGTATATCCCAACTCGCCAGCGGCGCTAACCGCCGCTTTGCCCCTTAAACACTAGTCTGCATTATGAGCCAAGACATTACTATCCCCAACAAAGTAACGGTGATCCGTCTCCACATCCAAATTGAAGACCGCTTGAGCGATTGAGTCACGAGAAGCCGATTCTACAACGCTTGCGCCATGCTCGGTCTCCAGCCGTTCCCCCGCCCGCACGTTGCCCGCCTGCACCTAGTCGCCTCGAGGCCAGGATAAGGGGTCACTTCTCATTGATCGACTTTCGCCTTCTGGGCGAATATCTACCGGTCATGCCAAGACAACGCAGACGCATTGTCGGGGGAATGATTTACCACTGCCTGAACCGTGGCAACGGCCGCCAGCGGTTGTTTCACAAGCCGGCCGACTACGACGCGTTCGTCGCGATCATCGCCGAGGCGATGGACCACGCGTCGGTCGGGCTGCTTGGCTATCATCTGATGCCGAACCACCGGCATCTGCTGATGGTGCTGCGTGATGTGGAAGCCAACACGCTTCGGGCAGGGCTTGTCGCCCGCGCCCAAGACTGGCGTTGGGGTTCGCTGGCGGCGAGAATGCCGGGAAAGCCCCCAGTGGCGCTGTCGCCCTGGCCGGTGCGGCGTCCGCCGGGCTGGGCGTCGCTGGTAAACGAGCCGTTGCCCGACGCTCAACGGGCCGCCGCACGCGAATGCCTGACGCGTGGCCGCCCTT
>JANXVV010000491.1 GCA_025351525.1 Humisphaera sp.
TTGAAACGTCGAATCATTGCAGCGCCGATGAAATCAAGTGCATTTTTTAGCTGCTGTGCCGAAGGCACGCGTTTTTCTTCGGAAACCAAAAACCGTGCCTTCGGCACAGCCGCTAAAAAACAAATCACATCATCGCTTCGACAATTTCGCCAGCCATTGATTGCCGGTGATCGCGACGATCAACAAAACACCGCCGATGATTTTCGCCAATTCCGTTGGCTGATCCGACAGCCTTAATCCATTTTCCAACACCGCGATGGTAAACAAGCCAAGGATCGTGCCGAGGATCGTGCCACGCCCACCGAAGATTGACGTGCCGCCGAGCACGACGGCGGTGATCGCCATCAATTCATATCCAGTGCCGGCGTTGGCCTTGGCCTGCCCGACATGGGCCACGTAGATGACCGCCGCGAGTCCGCTGATCAATCCGCACAGAATGTACACGAGGCCCATCCGTCTTTCCACGGGGATGCCGGCGTAGCGCGCGCCGTCCGGCGCGAAACCGATCGCGACCAACGCACGGCCCATCGAGGTGCGATGCAGCATCAACCAGAACGCGATCGCGACGAGTACCAGCACCGGAATCTGCGCGGGGATGGTGCCGAAAAAATAACCCTGACCCAGAAAGACGAACGCGGCTCGCTCGGAGAAATCGAAGACATCCGTCCCGCGCGTGACTCCCTCGGCCAGCCCGCTAAAAAGCGAATAGGTTCCGAGTGTCACGATCAAAGGTGGAATTCGGAGAGCAGTGATGAGCAGTGCGTTCAATCCCCCCGCCAACCCGCCGACGCCCAGGGTGCAGACTGCCGCGAACCACAGAGGGAAATGGGCGTCGCGGTAGAATTTGCCGAAGAGAATGGCGCACAGCCCCAAGAGCGATCCAACCGAAAGATCGATCCCTCCGGTGACGATCACCGGCGTGAGGGCCAGTGCAAGCAACCCGAGTTCAACATTGTGTCGCACCACTTCAAGGGCATTCTCCAAAGTGAAAAAATTCGTGCCGATGATGGAGAAGACTACGATCTCTGCGACGAGCAGTACGGCCAGCACGGTCTGCTGATTGAAAAGCGCGCGTTGCCATAGCGGTCGATCCGCGAGCAGCGCGGGCCGTATCGGCGTGTAGCCGAGCGGTGACGGGGAATTGGGTGGGGTTGCAACCGACATAATTTTATAGCTTCACACTTACAGGGCTTTCTATTCTAACTAAAACCTAAAATGTGGCACGGGCTTCCAGCCCGTGTTAGCGATGTTCAATTTGAAAAGACTTCTTCAATCAAAAATCTTCGGTCGTCTTGGCCCGCTAACACGGGCTGGAAGCCCGTGCCACATCCACATCCAAATGTCTGCATTAAGGACATTTAAGCCCGCCTTTTCTTTCTCTCGTAAAGCGCATCCGACGCGACGGCGAGCAGAATAATCGAACCCTGCAGCGCTTTATCCCAATACGCCTCACTGCCCAGAAACGGGAGCGCGGGGCGGATGGTGCCGAGCAGCGCCACGCCGACGAACGTACCCAGCAACGACCCGCGTCCACCGCTGATGGCGATGCCGCCGACGACGACCGAGGCGATCACCTGCATCTCGATCCCCTCGCCGCTCTTGGGATCGACGCTGGGGAAGCGGACGACGCTTAATAAAGCCGCAAGACCTGAAAGCGCACCCATGATCGTGAAAACCACGAAGGTGACGAATCGTGGTCGGATGCCGGCGAGGCGGGCGGCTTCCTGGTCGGAACCGGTGGCGTACACCGTCCGCCCCGCCGCGAGATTTCGCATGGCCCAGGCGAAGAGCGCGAACACCCCCGCCGCCAATCCCACCACCACCCACTGCCCGGCGTCCTGCGAAAAACCGAACCACTGAAACCCTTTCGGCAGCCCCTGCACGAACGCCCCGCTGCGGCCCCAGCGCAGCGACTCGCGCAGAATCACCATCGTCGCCAGGGTCACGACAATCGAAGGAAGATTGATGAAGGCGATCAGCGCGCCGTTGACCGCGCCCATCGTCGCCCCCGCGAAAACGCAGAGAATCGCCGCCGCCGGCATGGGCAATCCATGCTTCGCCGCCAGCCCCGCGACGATACCGCAGATGGAGAGTTGCGAGCCGATGGAGATGTCGATCTGCCGACACAAAATCACCAGGGACATGCCGACCGCCAGCACCAACACGGAGGCGTTGTTGACCAGGATGCTCTTAAATTCATTGCTCGAATAGAAGCGCGGGGCGCGGCCGGCCAGCAGCAGCAGCAATGTCAGGTACGCCGCCAGAACGGAAAGCTCGCGCTTGTACCGCTGCAAGAATCCATTGCCGGACGGCAGGCTGACGGGATTTAAAACCGCGCTGCTCATGCGGCCACCTCTTCAGCCGTGTGGCCCAGCGCCAACTCCAATACTTTTTCCTGTGTCGCCTCCGCGCGATCGAGCACTTGCCGCACTCGCCCGCCGTGCATGACGGCGATTCGATCGCTCATTCCCAGCACCTCCGGCAGCTCGGACGAAATCATGATGATCGCCAATCCCTTCGCGGCCAACTCGCCCATCAACTTGTGAATCTCGGCCTTCGCGCCGACATCCACACCCTGAGTCGGTTCATCGAGAATGATGACTTTCGGTTCCGTCGCCAGCCAGCGGGCGAGAGAAACTTTTTGCTGGTTGCCGCCCGAAAGATTGCCGACCGGCGACGCGATCGACGGGGTTTTGATGCCGAACCGATCGACGAACGATTCGGCGATCTGCTTTTCCCGCCCGAAATTCAACCAACCGCCGGAAGCGATTTTAGCGAGTATCGCGAGGGTGGTATTGGCGGAAACGGGCATTTCCAGAATGACTCCGTGTCGCCGGCGATCCTCGGGAACGTAGGCGATGCCGAGCGAGACCGCGTCGGCGGGTGTATTGATTTTCACCGGTTTACCGCGAAGTAAAATCTGCCCGCCATCCGCCGGAGATAGACCGAATAGCACGCGGGCCAATTCGGTTCGGCCCGCGCCGACCAAGCCCGCCAATCCCATGATCTCGCCGGCACGCACCGTCAGGCTGACGTCCGAAACACCCGAATCGCCGCAATGGAGATTTCTCGTTTCGAGTACCACCTCTCCGAACGGCACGGTGATTTTTGGGAAGACCGCCGACAGTTCGCGACCGACCATGAGGCGGATCATTTCCGCGCGGTCCACTTCCGCCATCGGTCGCGTGCCGACATAGGTGCCGTCGCGAAGCACGGTGACTCGGTCGGCGATCTGCGGCAGCTCTTCAAGCCGATGCGAAATGTAGATCATCCCGACGCCCTGTTTTTTGAGTTCGCGAATGACGGTGAACAGATGATCGACCTCCCGATCGCTCAGCGAGGCGGTCGGTTCATCGAGAATCAGGATGCGGGCGTTCGTGCCGAGCGAACGGGCGATCTCGACGAGTTGCTGTTGCGGCATCGTCAGTTGCCGGACATAGGTATCGGGCGAAATATGCGCGCCGACCCGAGCGAGCAGTTCCGCGGCACGGCGATGGCGGGCGCGCCAGTCGATCCTTCGCCACGATCCGCCGCGCTCGAGACCGAGGGAGATGTTTTCGGCGACGGTTAAGTCGGGAAACAGCGCGGGTTGCTGATAGATGACCGCCACGCCAAGCGCCTTGGCCTGTGACGGCGACTGATGGCGGACGGTTTGACCTTCGATTTCAATCGTGCCGGAATCGGGTTGATGGGCACCGCTGATCGTCTTGATGAGCGTCGATTTCCCCGCGCCGTTTTCACCCACGATGGCATGGACTTCGCCGGCCATCAGTTCGAAGGAGACGCCCTTGAGCGCCGCCACTCCGCCGAAGCTTTTGAAAATCGCGGTGAGTTTTATCAGCGTGTTCAAACGGGGCCTCTTGCACAGCGACTCTGAACGGAAATTGACGGGACGCTCTCGTAGCATGGGCTACCAGCCCATGTTTTTGGAAAAAAGACATGGGCTACCAGCCCATGCTACGATTCATGCTCGCTTCGCCAGCACATCGCGCTCGTGAATTTTCACTTCCGCGAGCCAGTCGATTCCCGAGGGGACATTCTGCTTCAGGCAGTAATAGTCCCACACGGCACCCAACGGCAGGGTTTTACCTTCTTCAAGCAGCGCCAACCGCTTGGTGAAATCGCCACATTCTTCGGCTTCCCGTAAAAGGCCGATCGGTTCGAGCATCGCCGCCAGCAGAGCCTTGATCATCGCGCGCGTGCCGATCACCCAGGCAGCGATCCGGTTGATGCTGGCATCGAAAAAGTCGAGGCCTAGATGGACGCGGCCCAGGAAATCCCCGCGCACCAGTTCCTGCGCAATCGCGTGCAGTTCATCCGTGAGAGTGACAACGTGATCGCTGTCCCATCGCACGCCGCGACTGACGTGCAGCAGGATGCGATCGAGCCAGGCGAGCGTCGATGAAATTTTGTCGGAGATCGTCTCGGTCGGGTGAAAATGCCCGGCGTCCAGGCAGATCATTTTCCTCTTCGCCACGGCATAGCCGAGATAAAATTCGTGCGAACCGACGACGTAACTTTCCGAACCGATGCCGAAAAGTTTGCATTCGACCGCGTCGAGATTGAAACGGGGATCGATCGCCTCGGCGAAAATTTGATCGAGCGAATCAGCCAACCGTTGTCGGGGAGATTTGCGATCGACGGGCGTGTCTTTGTAGCCGTCCGGAATCCAGACATTGGTCACGGTGGTCGAGCCGAGCGCCCGCCCCATGGCCGCCCCGATCTGACGACACGCGATGCCGTGATCGATCCAGAACTTCCGAATCCCCGCATCGCGATGCGACAGCGTGAAACCGTCGACGGCTTTCGGGTGCGCGAAAAACGTCGGGTTAAAATCCATCCCGATGCCCGCCGACTTGGCCCATTCGATCCACCGCTGGAAATGCTCGGGCGTGAGCGCATCGCGATCGACGCGCTTTCCCTCCGTCTCGGCATAGCAGGCATGAAGGTTCAGGCGATGTTTGCCGGGAATCAGCGAGAGGGCTTTGTCGATATCCGCCCG
>JANXVV010000543.1 GCA_025351525.1 Humisphaera sp.
CCATGCATTTTTTCGGCTAAAGAGCATGGGCGAGACGCCCATGCCACCCGTTTTTCAAAAGACGCGAATGGGAAGGCTGGACGGCTGCGATGTCACTGGAGCCAGACGCTTATCCTTCCCCGCCGTTGCCCCCTTCCGGTCATGATCCGGTATTGCTTCGGGAAGTCTTATCGCTGCTGGCCCCCGCCCCCGGCAAAATCATCGTCGATTGCACCACCGGCAGGGGAGGCCACGCGCAGGCCATCGCGGAAAAGCTGGGGTCCACAGGTCAACTCATCTGCCTGGATGCCGACCCGCGTAATCTTGAATTCGCCCGTCAGCGGTTGGCGGATGTCCCCTGCCCGGTTCGATTCTTCCATGCCAACTTTGCGGAACTGGACGAGGTTTTACAAGCCGCCGGTATCCCGAAAATCGATGGGCTGCTCGCGGACCTCGGGATCAGCACCAACCAGCTCTTCGAACCGCAATACGGCATGTCATTTTCCAACGACATGCCGTTGGATATGCGCGTCGACCCGCGCGTCGAAAAAACCGCCGCCGACCTGGTCAACCACCTTCGCGAGGAAGATCTCGCCAACGTCCTATACGAATTGGCCCAGGAACGTTGCTCGCGACGAATCGCCAGAAAGATTGGGGACGCCCGCCGTCTTTCGCCGATCATTACCACGGGACGACTGGCCGACCTCGTACGTTCGGCCATCCCCCGTCGGGGCGGAGCCCCCGAGAAGATTGATCCGGCGACCCGGACGTTCCTGGCCCTCCGCATGGCGGTCAACCGGGAAATGGAAAATTTGGCGGCCCTTCTCAAAACGGCCCCGAAATTTTTCCAACCAAACGGGCGTTTTTTGGTGATCAGTTTTCAGTCGATGGAAGATCGGCTGGTGAAGCAGGCATTCCGCACGCTGGAAGCGACGGGCGACTGCGAAATTCTCACCCCAAGGCCCGTCTCGCCGTTGCCTGATGAACTGGCCGTCAATCCCCGCAGCCGATCCTCGAAGCTCCGCGCCGTCCTCAAGAAGTAGACAAGTTCGGAGGAACGATAAATGACAAAAGAGACCAAAATCGGCCTGTTGGTAGGACTGGCCTTCATCATCATCGTCGGCATTCTGCTCGGCGACTCAGTCCGCCACGCGACGGATGTGCTGCCGGCACCGCAGCAGCAGATCGGCGCGAATGTGCGTGTGGCGGTGACCACCCCGGGCACACCGGTTTCCCCACCGATTTCGATGCAGGGTCAGGGCACGTCGGTAAGCGCCGGCCCGCAGCAGACGGTACTGACGCGCGAAGAAGTCTCCCGGCCGCAGGGCGGCGGGGTGGTTATCATCGGTCCGGGCAGTGCGAATCCGAATTTCCCGCCGGTGAACAATAACGCGGGCCCGCGATTCGTTGAAAATAGTGGACCGCATGTGATCCCCCGTCCCGGCCCGATCAATCCGAACGCCCTGCGTCGCAACGAAGATCCTCTCAATCAATTCGCTCGCCAGAACGGGGAAGAACTCGTGCCGTTTGGCAGTCAGCCCGGCAATACCGATGGCGGAAACGCTCCCCATCCCGTCAAGCCCAACAACACGCTCATTCTGGCCAAGAGTACGCAAAGCTATCAAGCCGGCACGGGTGACAGCCTCGGCAAGATCGCCTCGCGATTTTACGGTTCCAGCGCCAAGCCCCTTCGCGATGCGATCGTCGCAGCGAACCCTTCGCTGAAACAAAACCCCGATCGCATTCTGGCCGGTCAAACCTATACGATCCCCGCGATCGAAACGACCGCCGGCGTCCCGGCGGTCAACCCCGCGCCTGCCCCACCGCTGCCGGCTTCACGCGGGGGGAATGGCACGACCAACCCGCCGGAGTATTGGTACACGGTCAAAGAGAACGACAACCTCTGGAAAATCGCCCGCGATCAGGTGGGTGACCCGGCGGCGGTCGCCGCGTTGAAGGAACTGAATAAGGATGCACTCAAAGGCGGAGAGACGGTGCGCATCAATATGAAGCTTCGACTGCCGGCCAAACCGGTGGGGGCCGTGAATTGACAGATTCGAGATGAGCCGTTTGACGGAAAAACCCCGCCCTCCGGGCGGGCGCTAAACTTGAAGGGCAAGATGCTCAAGCTAATCCTTTGCCTGCTCAGCAGTTTATTTTTAGCGGTGCTGATTCTCCACCTTCGCCAGCAGAAGCTGGAACTCGCGCATCAGGCGAGTCAACTGCATAACCAGATCGAAGCGTTGCAGTCCAAGCTGTGGAATCAGCAGATGCTGATCGCCATCCCGACCGCACCCAACGCCATCGCCAACACCGTCAACACGCACGATCTGAACATGGTGCCGCGCTCGCCTCTCCCGGCTTCCGTCGCCAACTGGATCGACGCGAAAACCAATCCGGATGCGGAGTGAATCCAGTCACGGCTCCTCCGCGATCGCGGTTTCTCTCCAGTATTCTTCGGAACCAATCGTGTCGTCGATCACCGTGCGATCTTCCAGCGCCGCCCGCTGAGGCACCCACGGCAAATCATGGCGACTGTGCCAGCCGTCAAATTGAAGCGGCATCGTGTCGACATCGATAAAAAAACCATCGAGATAGACGTACTCTTTCCCCACTTCAACCGCTTTGAGCAGGGTGCCCATCCACTCGACCCATCGGGCGGGATCGTCCAATTCCAATTCAGTCCCTCGCCTTGCTTCAAGATCGAGCGCGGCTAGCTCCTCCATCGATTCCTCCACCTCAACCGCTCGGGCAAACGTAAAGTTTTTACGACAATTCAAGCATGTGAACAGCCAACCCTCCCCGTTCCAGGGCGACTCCATCTGCACCGGTGCCGCGATCATTGCCTGCCGACAACGACAGTGACAAATCAGATCCTTACTACTGCGTTCCAAATAAATCGTCTTCGGCATGTCCCAACTATACACCGCCCAAATTCGTCCGCTCGTAGCTTAGAGCACGTTTAGAAACAAGATTGAGGCTGTGGATCAATCGGTGCGCCGCTTAAGACTTAAAGTGGAGTTGCCTGTGTTTTAACACGCCGGGATCGGAGCCGTAGGCGACGACCCGGATTCCGCAGGAAGCTGGTCTCTGCGGAATCCGGGTCGTCG
>JANXVV010000565.1 GCA_025351525.1 Humisphaera sp.
TATACTCCACCCGGTTCACATTGAGACGAATTCGTCTCACAATTTCGGCTGAAAAATGGCGAAATGAATAGAGTGGAGCCGTCATGGATGACCGCTCTGGTTCGGGAGTTTTTTGTCGAGGACGCACGGATGCGACAAATCGAGTTTTCGGCGGCGGTGTTGGACGAGATCGAGCGGGATCGTTTCGGGCACGCTGACCTGGCGGTCCGGCGGCGGATGGAAGCGTTGTGGCTCAAGGGCCATGGCGAGAAGCACCGGCGGATCGCCGACCTGGCGAAGTTGTCGCGACCGACGGTGCAACGGCTGCTGGACACCTACCTCTCGGGCGGGTTGGCGGCGGTGCGGACGTTTCACTGGAAGGTGCCGGTCAGCGCGCTGGCCCCGCACCTTGATCTCCTGGCGGCGGAGTTCCGCGAGCGGCCGCCGCACACCACGGCCGAGGCGTGCGAGCGGATCGAGCGGTTGACCGGGGTGCGACGCGGCGAGTCGCGGGTCCGCGAGTTCCTGCGCGACACGTTGGATCTGAAATGGCGGAAGGTCGGGGCCGTCCCGCTGCCGCCGAAGCTCTCGCTGCCCGAGCACGCCGCCCAACAGGCGGCTTTTCTTAAAGACGGACCTCGAGCCGCGCCTGGCCCAGGCGCGGGCCGGTGAGCGGGCCGTCTATTTCGTGGACGCGGCCCACTTCGTGCTGGCCTCGTTCCTCGGTTGGCTGTGGTGTGCGACACGGCTGTTCGTCCGGGCCGCGTCGGGCCGTCAGCGGTACAACGTGCCGGGGGCCTTCAACGCGATCAGCCATGAACTGGTCTGCGTGACCCACGACAGTTGCGTCGCCGCCCAGACCGTCTGCGACCTGCTCCGCAGGGTGGCATCGTCGCAGGCCGGATTGATCGTCTTCCTGATCTCTCGAACCCTTGTGGAGAATGTCACCGGACGGCGAACACCGGTCGAATGCAGGACCGTGCGCCAGGCGCTCACGCCCCTTAAAAAATCACGAGCTTATTTCTCTGGACTCGCCACTCCGATTGTGTCATACTTCGGATCCACCGCTGTTGTTACTGCGGAGCGGGTTCAGGCATTTTTCAGACCAGTTGTCAGTGGGTAACATCGTATGAAATCGAGCAAACAGTCCCGGCGCGCCCGTTCTTCCTCTTTTTTTGGTCTTCAATCTCTGGAGTCGCGACAACTGCTTTCCGCCGTGGTGACGCAATCGGTGCCTTCCCAAACGCTCAGCATCGCGACGGCCAACACTCTGAATCTCGCCACCTACTTCGCCGATAACTCCATCGCTGCGGGCAATACCGTTGTGGACCTGAAATCGAGCAGCGGCAGCATTCCGGTCGAACTGACCAATGCCGCCACGCCGGCCACGGTGGCTAATTTCCTGAAATACGTGAACGGAAGTTTTCCTGCCATCAATAAAGCCAGCTACGCCAACACCATCATTCACCGCGATGTGCCGGGGTTTGTGATTCAGGGCGGCGGGTACACCACCGACGGCGCGCATATCCCGACCCCGGCAACCGTCCCCGGTGAATCGTCGACCGCAACGTTGAAAAACACGACCGGCACCCTTTCCATGGCACTGAGCACGGGGCCGAACAGCGGGACGAGCGAATTTTTCGTTAATCTGACGAACAATCCTTTCCTTGATGATGCTTCCGATGGCGGGCCGTTCACCGCGTTTGGCAAAGTGATTTACAATGGGTTGAGCGTCATCAATTCCATCGCCGGGCTTGGGCAGGTCAATGCCTCCGCCCAGAACGGCGCATTTGGCACTTTGCCGGTCAACGGCAACTACACCGGGCCGACGAGCAACACCACGCCCGGCCAAATTCCCGCCGCCACGCCCATCCCCGTTCCCCCGGCGGATTTGGTCACCATCAATCCCGTCGTCCTGGCCAACAGCGGCCTGAAGTTTTCCGTAGTCAGTTCCAATCCCGCGCTCGTGAGCGCGTCGATTGTCAACGGCGTGCTCACGCTGAACCCCGCGCCGGGTGCGACCACCGGCAGTGCCAACGTGACCGTCACCGCGACCGATTTAGGGGGCGGGACCGTCAATACGATTATTCCGGTGGTCTACACCGCCGTCATTACGACGAACACCCTCACACCGACCGGCATCACGTTTCAGGCCGTCGTGGGGCAAGCCTATGTTGCCACTGTCGGTGGTTTTACGTCTTCCGACACCACCGCCAAGGCGACCGACTTCACCGCTGTCATCGATTACGGAGATACGGGCGGCGCCGCCGGAATGGTTGTTTCGATAGGTCCGGGTACTTTCACCGTGATCGGTGGGCATGGATATTCCACCGCCGCGATGGACCAGGTGACCGTGAAAATCACCGGCCCAAACAGCACCAGCACCACCATCCACAGCATCGCCAACGTTACCGGCGGGCAGATCACGGGGGCCACGCTCACGCCAACCCCCATCACCTTTAACCCCGTTGTCAATCAAGCCTACGCGGCGACGGTCGGTGGTTTCACTTCTTCGGATACCAATGCCAAGGCCAGTGACTTCACCGCCCAAATCGATTACGGCGACACGGGCGGTGCGGCCGGCACCGTCATTTCCACCGCCCCCGGTGTGTTCAGCGTCATCGGTGGACATGGTTATTCATCGGTCGGAAGCGTTCCGGTAACTGTGACGGTCAGCGGTCCCGGTGGCTCGAGCACCATCATCCGCAGCACGGCGGCGGTGCAGGCCGGTGTCGGTGGAACGACGACACTCACCCCCATCGGCCTGACCTTCCACCCGCAGGCGGGCAAGGCCTACGCCGCCACCGTGGGCAGTTTCTCCAGTTCTGATCTGACCTTGAA
This sequence comes from Humisphaera sp., assembly GCA_025351525.1. GTDB lineage: Bacteria > Planctomycetota > Phycisphaerae > Tepidisphaerales > Tepidisphaeraceae > JANXVV01. The sequence goes on from JANXVV010000565.1 coordinate 2,821, forward strand.
GGCCGGTGATTTCACCGCTTTCATCGACTACGGCGACACCGGTGGTTTCGGCGGGAACATCTTCCAGACGTCCCCCGGCGTCTTCACCGTCATCGGTGGCCATGGTTACGCCGTCGGCAACTTCGCGGTGACCGTCACGATCACCGGCCCCGGTGGGATCAAGACGAAGATCCTAAGCATTGCCGCAGTGACCTGATTGACGCTATTTTACCCTACATAGCCCCCGGCACGCCGGGGGAACCCACCTCAAGCCGAAAGGTAATTTGACTGAGCCGGGTCGCCTGACACACACCATGTCCAGCGGCCCGGCTCTGAAAGAGATCGCCCGATCCGGTATCATCCCTCCGATGACCCCCGCCAACTTCCGACCCCCAATCCCCCCCCTCGTTTCCCCCGGCGCGATCGAACTATTCCCGCGCGACATGACCGCCATCGTCGCGGCGGATGTCTCATTGCACGATCTCCAGAACAAACTTGCCGTCATCGACCAATGGTTGCCGATCGACGGCGACCCAAGCCGCCCGATCGGTGAACTGGTCGAAATGAATTCCACCGGCCCGCTGCGGTTGGGCTACGGCGCGTGGCGCGATCTACTGCTTGGGTGCCAATTCGTTAACGGTCGCGATGAGTTGATCACCGCCGGAGGCCGTGCCTACAAAAATGTGGCGGGGTACGATGCGACCAAATTGATGGTGGGGCAGCGGAGTCATTTCGGCACAATTCGATCGATCACCACGCGCACTTATAAGCTTCCGGAGTGCGCGATCATCGTGGAATTTGCGATGGAGAGCGGCTTGGTGAATCGGTTGCTTTCGTCGGCTTGCAAGCCGCAGTGGATGATTCTGAACGATGGCGGTTTGCTCGCGGGTTTTCTAGGGGACGAACCGAGGATCGCTTACATCGACGGGGCGATCGCGGAATTTTCACCGATCGATCGCCGGAGGGTTGAGCCGTCGGAAGAGCAAGTCATACGGCAGGGACTTTGGGAATCGTCGAGCGACGGTACGGGGATTGATTTTCGAGCGTCGGTTCCACCGTCATGCGTTCTGAATTTCGCGAAAAATGCGAAGTTGACGGGTTGGGTCGCGGATGCGGCGTTCGGCATCGTTCGCGGTCGTTGCCCTGAAGAACAATGGGAGTTCGTGCGTGTGGCCGCGAAGGGAGTGGGGGGACGCGCCTGGGGAACAGGGTGGACAGAGTCGTCAAATGATTTCACGTCAAACGTCATGCTGCAGCGATTAAAAGAGTCGTTCAAATGAACCACCCATGAAAGTTGCCGAACCATCGTATTTGAAATTTCCGATCCCTTCCCCCCATGAGTACACGGGTGGAGGGGACCGGAAAATTTTAATGAGATGGACCCCTCCATTTTGATCTGAACAAATCACATTTTGGCGCGAAGTGACTCCTGATAGCGTCCATGCCGGCTGTTTGTGCGGCGCTCCAGAAAGTCGATGAGCTTCTTCACGAGCGGGTTCAAACCGTTGTTGGTATCGAACTGCGCCATCGCCACGGCCAGCGGTTTTTCGCGGCTGAAAAGGGTGCGGTGGGCGTCCTCAAGCGCTTCGATGTCGGCATCGGCGAAGCCGTTCATTTTCAAGCCTTTGGCGTTCAAAGTTCGCACCACATCTGCGCCGTCGATCTTGCAGAACGGCGGCACATCGTGGTGGATGCGCGAGTAGCCCCCGATGTAGGCGAATTCACCGACGGTCACCAGATGATGAATCGCGACGCCGCCCATCATGTTGACGTTGTCGCCGCAGATCACATGGCCACCGAGCATGCAGTTGTTGGCCAGAACGCAATTGTTGCCCACCTGCACATCGTGACCGGCGTGAACATTCACCATGAAAAAGTTATTGTTGCCGATGCGGGTGACCCCGCCACCTTTTTCCGTGCCGATGTGAAGGGTGACGTATTCGCGAAAAAGATTGTTGTCGCCGATCTCCAACCGGGTCGGCGCGCCTCGATATTTGCGGTCCTGCGGCGGACCCCCGAGCACGCAGTGCGGATGGACGATGTTGTTCTGCCCCAGCGTGGTATGCCCGGTCACTACCGCATGGCTGAGAATCTGAGTCCCCGCGCCGATCACCACATTCGGCCCGATGGTGCAAAACGGCCCCACCTCCACATCCTCCGCCAGGGAAGCTTTAGGGTCGACGACGGAATGGGGCGAAATGTTGGGCATAGTTGTTAGTTGCCAGTGGTTAGTTGCCAGTTGCCAGTCGGATTAAGCACACCCGTATTTTAATGGCGACTGGCAACTAACAACTGGCAACTTCTTCCTAAACAGGCTCGGCATCCACCAGCATGAACTTTATATCCGCCTCGCACGCCAGTTTATCCTCGACGAACGCTTTGCAGCGCACATGACCGGTGCGCGTTTTCACCCGGACGGTGATGGCTTCCAGAATCAACTGGTCTCCCGGAACGACCGGATGACGCATCTTCACCTTATCCATGCTCAGCAGGACCGCAAGTTTTCCCGTGTGTTCCAGCTTTTGGCTGAGCAGCAGGCCCGATTGGAGGTTGACACAGCCGCTAACGACAAAAACGTCGCACAGGAACGTATCAGCGTGGCCAAGGTCGCCATTCACCAGAGCGAAGAGAACCTGCGCATCAACAAGGAACGCTATCAGGAACGGGTCGGCA
>JANXVV010000598.1 GCA_025351525.1 Humisphaera sp.
GATTGGAAGGAGCGTCGCTCTACCCCGGATCATTCAGACTCACCACGAAGACACGAAGAACACGAAGAAAATCAAGCTTCATGCTTTGTGATCCGCGCAACCTGCGCCCGCGTGAACCGACTTTGGATGAGCTTCAATTCCCCGTTCTCAAAGCGTGTATTCGTGTACTTCGTGCTTTCGTGGTGAACAATCCGGGCTGGGTTCGGCTGCAAGTTGAATCTCCCCGAGGGTTGGCTAGGATGCGACCCGGGAACCCGGAATGCCGCACAATGGTTGGCGGCCCTGGGGCCGGGGGGGGATCATCAATGGAGATTTGCATGGGTTTTGCCTCGGGTTCCGTGTCGTTTCGCCGGTTTGCGGTCGTGGGTCAGTCGAAGGAAATGCCGAAGATCGCCAGTCAGGAGATGCTCGATCTGCTGGCGGCGAATGCGCTCAAACCGGGGGAGTTCGGCGGGGGCGAGGAGGAGGAATACGGCTGGAGCGGGGGACGGCATATCTTCGACGGGCAATTCTCATTCGATCACAACGTGTTCAACGATGCCCTGTGCTTCGCCCTGAAGATCGACACCAACCGGGTGCCGGGGGATTTGCGAAAGGCGTATGAGATCATGGAGGAGGAGGCGGTGGCGAAGGCCAATCCCTCGGGCTTCGCCAGCAAGGCGCAGAAGAAGGCGGTGAAGGAGCTGGTGGCCGAGAAGATGGAAGAGGAGATGAAGAGCGGGAAATACCGGCGCAGCAAGCTGCTTCAGATTTTGTGGGATGTGCCGGAGCGGATCGTCTATTGCACCGCCGCCGGGCCGAGCATGGAGAAGCTGCTGGAGATTTTCGAGCGGACCTTTGGATTGGAACTCGAGCCGTTGTCGGCCGGTTCACTCGCGTTGAAAATTCTCGAGGAGAAGAAGAAACGGCGGGAGTACGAGGATTTCAAGCCCACCCGTTTTGCGATCGGGCCGGATGGGGAGAGTCAGCATCCGGAATATCCCTGGGTGTTAAAAGGGCCGGAGCCGAAGGATTTTCTCGGCAATGAGTTTCTGGTCTGGCTGTGGCATGAGGCCGATGCTCGCACGAGTGTGGTCACCACCGAAGGGACCGGCGATGTGACGATCTTCTTCGATCGCGCGCTCGATCTGGATTGTGCCTATGCCCAGACCGGCAAGGACACGATTCGCGGGGATGGGCCGTCGCGAACGCCCGAAGCGCGGGATGCGCTGCGGGTGGGCAAGGTGCCGCGCAAGGCGGGGCTGCTGCTCCACGCGTCCGCGCAGCAATATGATCTGACGCTGGCGGCGGAGTCGCTGGGGGTGGGGTCGGCGAAGCTGCCGGAGGTGGAGGATGCGGAGTCGCCGCGGGCACTGTTCGAGGAGCGGATCACGCTGTTGCGGGATTTCACCAAGACAATCGATGCGCTGTACGGGGCGTTTTTGAAGGTGCGGGCGAGTTCCGGGTGGGAAGGGCAGACGGGGGTGATTCGGCGGTGGATTTCGCAGACGACGATCAAGCCGGTGGCGCAGGTGGCGTGAGGGAGGCGAATCATATCGCCCGGCGTTTACGCCGGTTATTCGGTCAGGGCTATCGCATCTGGCGTTCTTGTCCCCTCCCCCCATGTACTCATGGGGGGAGGGTTAGGGTGAGGGGTTTTTCTTCGTGGCAAGAAGACGCTCCATTTCTTGACGCGGTATAAGAAAAAGGCAAGACCCCTCACCCTAACCCTCCCCCCGGAGTACCGGGGGGAGGGGACCGGAAATTCTAAAGGCGGGCGAAATGATCGTATACAATCGGTTGATGCGATTCGGCAAAATTTCTTCGGGGGTCTGGCTCTGTCTGGCGCTCGGTGTTTTCGCGGCGGCGGTGCCGGTGGCGTTCTATGCGTATGCGCGCTCGATGACCCATGCGGCTCATTCAGCAGCGCCGATCGGCGTGCCCGCTCGATCGCTGCGGGTGATTTCAATCAACGTGGATCGCGGCGACGGAATATCGGAGAAGCAATGGTCGGCGATCCGCGAGAGCGATCCGGATTACCTCTTCCTTCAGGGAATTCACGGTAAATCGCTCGGCGATCTACAGCGTCGACTGGGGGGACGGTTGAATGAATCGGCCTATTATCCGCTGCCTCATCATCCCGGCGCGGAGACGGATCTCGGGGTCGCCATCCTGTCGAAATTTCCGTTGGAGGAAGGTCGACCCATTCCCAATCACATGAACGGCGCATGCGGCGTATGGGCCGCGAGCGTGGTCGATGGGCGGCGGTTTTATGTGGCCTGTCTCAAACTGTCCGAGGCGGACGCAAACGGGGAGTTGCAGAACTTTGTAAAGGCGTGGGTTTCGCTGGGAAAGCCCCCGATCCTAGCGGCGGTGGAGGAGAAGCGGGAAGGCGCGATGATGCTGGAGCCGGATTCCATTGGATTTCATTCATCGGAGTGGGCGGTGAAAAATGCGGGGAGCCGGGACGGTATGCACAGGGTTGAAATGGGAGAGGAAATATTTGGCCGCAAAGACGCAAAGAGCGCAAAGTAAGACGCAAAGAGGAAATCAAAGAATAAGAATGATCTTTCAAATCACCGCGTGAATCTTTTCAAATTCGTCAGGATCAAAATCGCGATGAGGATGCTGCCCTGGGTGGCTTGCAGGGTGAGGAAAGGGACGTGCAGTTCGGTTTCGAGCGCGGAGAAAGCGGTTTGCAGCCAGCCGAAGAAAAGGGCGGAGAAGACGATCCCCATCGGTGAGAGTCGACCCAATAAGGCGACCGCGATGCCGGTGAATCCGAAGCCGCTGGATGCGGTGTCGGGCAGGAGCAGATAGGGCGGGACGCCGCTCATTTGAATCGCACCGGCCAGTCCCGCCAGCCCACCGCTGAGGCACAGGGTGGCGAGGGAGATGGCACCGACCCGGATGCCGGCGAACCGCGCGGCGACGGGGTTCTGGCCGGTGGCCCGCAGGTGGAACCCGAAGGTGGTGAACCGCAGCAGCGCGGAGATGAAAACCGCGCAGGCCACCGCGATGAAGAAGCCGATGTGCAGTTGGGTGGGTCGACCGTGCAGGGAAAGATGAACGAGTTGTGCGACTTCCGGCAGTTGCTCGCTTTGAAGCTGTCCGCCCTGTTCGTGCAGCGGACCTTGTAGCAATGCTTTAAGCAGCACGGCGGCGACGAAATTCAATAGCAGCGTGCTGAGCACGACGGGAACACGGCGGTATTGGTGCAGGATTGCCGCGACGCCCGCGAACATGGCCCCGGCGAGAAAACCTGCGAGAAGCAGAGTGCCGATGGCAAGCCATGCGGACCCGTGTGGATGCAGGCCGACCGCGACGGCGGCGATCGCGCCTGTCACATACTGCCCTTCCGCGCCGATGTTCAACACCGACGCGCGAAACGCGACGGCCACCGCAAGCCCGGTCATCAGGATCGGCGTGGCGGCAATCAATGTTTGAATCCAGGAACGATACGATTCCGCCGGCTTGATTTCATCCGCCCTCCACACCCGGCGCGACGGGGGGCTTGGAAGCACCGACCGACTCCAAATCACACGTGTGATTTTAGAGATGCCCTTTCCCATGGATTCGCCGTGTTCGCGCCCGAAACCGATGGCGGACAAAGTGAATAAAACCACGGCCAGACAGGCGGTCGCCGCGAGGAGCGGGGCGGTGAATCGAGTGAGAAGATTGAGTGTTTTGATCTGCTTCAGCGGAAATCCATTTTTCGGTCCCCTCCCCCCGGAGTACCGGGGGGAGGGGACCGCAGATAGGTTGGCGATGCCCCGGTCATCATTCGACCCAGTTCAGCGATTCCCTCCCGCGGGAAACCGCTCATCGTGAACCGGCCATTGTACAACACGCCGATTCGGTCGCAGAGGGCGAGCAGCTCGTCGAGTTCGCTGCTGATCAACAGGATCGCGCCGCCGCGCGCACGGCAGGCCAGAAGCTGTTCGTAGACGAACTGCGTGGCGGCCACGTCCAAGCCGCGGGCGGGGTTCATCGCGATCACGAGTTTGGGTTCGACGATCGCCAGTTCGCGGGCGAGAATGACCTTCTGTTGATTCCCGCCGCTCAGGGTGGAAACGGGTGTGTCGGCGGAAGGCACGCGGATGTCGAATTTTTGAATGAGGTCTCGTGCGGTGCGCCGGGCGGTCGGCCATCGCATGAGACCGAGGCGGGAGAACTGATGTTTGAGCGCGAGGTTTTCAGTGACGGACATCGCACCGACGAGGCCCTCGCGACGGCGGTCGTTCGGGATGTGGGCAATGCCGAGCGCCGCGCGGTCGGCGATGGAGAGTCGGCCGATGTCGTTGCCGCTGGCGAAGATCTGGCCGGAGGCGGGAGACCGGAGCCCGAGGATCGCCTCGGAAAGTTCCTGTTGCCCGTTGCCGTCGACGCCCGCGATGCCGAGGATTTCTCCGGCGTGTATGTGGAGTGAAATATTTTCCAGCGGAGGGATGGAGATGGCGTCGACGTTTAAAATAGCCTGTGCGTCTTTTAGCGGCAGTGCTGAAGGCACGCTTTTTTTCTCCGCCTCCGAAAAGCGCGTTCCTTCGGCACTGCCGCTAAAAGGGGAACGTCGAATCGGAACCACATCGCGACCGATCATCTGCCGAGCTATTTCTTCGGTGGACACATCAGTTGCCGTGCCTTGAAACACGACCCGGCCACGACGCAGCACCGTCAGGTCATCGCAAATCCGCTTGATCTCCCCCAGTTTGTGACTGATGAAAACAACGCTCTTGCCCTCGCACTTGAGCCGATTGACAGCCGTGAAAAGCTGTTCGGTTTCGGCGGGGGTGAGTACCGCGGTCGGTTCGTCCAGAATAAGAGTTTGCACGTCGCGGTAGAGCGCTTTAAGAATTTCGACGCGCTGCTGCCCGCCCACCGAAAGGTCGGAGATTTTTGCGGCTGGGTCGACGGGGAGGCCGAGATGTTTGGACAATTCGATCAATCGTGCGGCGGCGGTCGCGCGGTCGAGCCATCGGCTCGCGCGACGATCCCCGAGCAACACATTGTCCAGCACCGTCATCGCGGCGGCGAGCGTGAAGTGCTGGTGAACCATGCCGATCCCGGCGAGCAGAGCCTCCTGGGGCGAGTGAATTTTGGTGGGCTGACCGGCGATAAGAATGGTGCCGGAGTCGGCGCGGAGCAAGCCGTAGAGGATGTTCATCAGCGTGGTTTTGCCCGCGCCGTTTTCACCGAGCAGCCCATGGACGCGGCCGGGGGGGAGCGAAAGACAAACGCCGTCGAGGGCGACCAGATCAGCAAATGTCTTTTTGATGTGCAGGAGTTGGATGGAGGCGAGGTTTTCCATCATACAATTCTTCTGATTGCCGAATTTCTGTTAGCCCGACGCGCCAGCAAGGCGTATTCAATACGATGGGTCGTTTCATTCTTTTGAATCTCTGCTGGCGCTTCGGGCTAACGGGGTTGGTCTTGTCCTTCGGTGACGTAGAGGATGGCGTCGTGCAGGGCACGTTCGTCATCGAGGTACAAATCCCATCCTCGCTCAGACCACCACTGGCGACGGGCAGCACCGGCCATTTCCTTGAGTTTGCGAGTGGACCACGACTTGAACTGCTCGCGTGGAACTTCGATCGCCCGATCGATTGCGCTCACCACGGCATGCACATGGTTGGAACGGCAATTGACGGTGTGCAAGCTAACTTTAATATCTTCGTGGCGATAGCCTTTGATTTCAACGACCAAATGGAAAAGGTCGTTAGAGCGGGTGATTGAATGAATGACCCGAGTAGGTGGGCAGATACCGTTTCGAAACGTACTTCGAGACGCAACGCATTTACCCTTGGGTCTTCTTGCCCGGCAGAGCCTTGCAGTTTTGCAATGAATTTGATGATCTGCCCTGCAACAACGCATCATTGCGTTGCTCGGTGCTTTCAACTCCATGGCCGCCAAGCTTCGGGAGTATCGCCGCACCATGAGCAGCGCGCGGAAGTTTGATCCCGTCAGCCTGAAGGAAGAGGTGGTTCGCGCCGAGAGCCTGCGCAAAGGAAACATGTTTGTCTGCGAGGCCAACGATTTGATTCCCGCCAACGGTGAAATCCTCGAGGGAACCGCGACGGTGAACGAATCGGCGATCACCGGTGAATCGGCCCCCGTCATTCGCGAGGCGGCCGGGAGATTCGCGAATTGCCGAACGCGGAGTTCGTCCCCTTCACCGCGCGAGCCCACATGAGGAGTTTCGCTCACCCACCACAGGTGCCACGATATCCAAGTGTTCCCGGTGGGGCTCGAACCTACAACCTTCGGCTTCGGAGGCCGACGCTCTATCCAATTGAGCTACGGGAACTTAGGCGGATAAGAATATCGGGAGCGATGGCATTCGGCAAGTCGGAAGGGAAATTCGCGACTACTCGTCTATCAGATGTATGAGTTGTCGCTCTCGTTGCATGGAGGACCGGTGCCTTCACAGGCGGAATCCTGCGTGGAAACCCGACGCCCGTCGCGCTTTTGCCGCTGTGTTTCAAGCGTTGAGTGTGTAGTGAGACAAATAAGAAAAAGGGCGTTCGATGTTGAACGCCCTTTGTTGGTACTGTACCCGGCCATCAATCATCACGGGGTTGCCGTCGCGGTGGCGGGTTTGATCAATGCCTTGACCCGCTTGTACTCCGGACCGGCCTGATCGGTTTTGTAGAAGTGGGATTCGATTTCACCCGAGTCCATCACGAGCATGGCCCGATGCTCGCCGTTGGTGCCCACGGGGCGCAGGTCCACGAGCGTCCATGGGGTGTAACCGACGGCGTCGCCGGGTTGCAGGGTCAGAATTCGGGTTTTCCAATCACCGTCTTCCCACCAGAAATATTCGAATTTGATCTTGGGGTTGGCGATCGAATCGCCGGGAGAGTTGGCAAAGAAGTATTGTTTTTTCGGCGAGATCACCGGATCGCTGAAAGCGGTGTCGGTGAAAATGGAAAGTCTTTTTTCATCGACGGAATTTTTGGCCATGCCTTGGGTGGCGAAGAGCGGGTTTTTCAAAACGAGGCGAATCTTATATCGATATACATGGCCGGGCTTGGTGGTGTCGTCATGCGCCCAGATTTCCAACGGAGCCACGGCGGTGGCGGGGCTATACGCACCCTGCGGCAACTCGGTGGGGGTGAGGGTGCCGGCGGGATTGGGATTGAAAGTGGTTGGACCGGTATTGCGTCGATCACCGCGATCGGATCCCTCATTGCGGCGCGGAGGCGCGACGGGACCGACCGGTTCACGGCCACGCCGTTGCGGACCGATCGGTTGGTCGGCCGGCATCGGAGGCGCCGATGACGGTGGAGTATTGCGGCCACCCCCGGTGGGGGTCCGGGGCGTTTGCTTTGCTTTGCGGGCTTCGGCGTCGGCCTTGCGCTTGTCTTCATCCTCCTTGGTTTTCTGAGTTCTCCACTCGACCCAGATCTTTCGCTCTTCCGGCGTTAGCTTGCTCGTGTCTTTCACGAGCGCTGGATCAAACGCCACCGGTTGCCCGGCAACCGCATTCGGGTCCGCGCCGATTTCCGGCATGGAAGTGGTTCGCCACAGGTCGCCGCGCACCACTTCATAAAAGGCGGGCTGGATGATGTCGGCCACCGATTTAGACGCCCAATCCAGATACAAACCTTCGTCCGTGCCGCCCGCTTTGGGAGGCCAGGGAAGCTTGGTCTGGTTGGCGAGATCGGTGACGACCGTCTCATCGTCATCCCAACTGCCGCCCGGAAGCAATTCCTGACGAATCAACTGCACGCGGAGAAACTCCGTATTGGCGGCGGCTTCGGGGATGCCGGCCAGCGTGAAGGCGGCGGCCATTTTCTTGGGATCCAATTTGCTCAGCACGGTGACCCAAGACACGTCCTTCGCGCTAAGCACGACCGGTTTGGCTGCCGGATTAGTAGCATCCAGCAGAACTTTTTGCTGCAGATCACCCGGAATGACCACGGCGTCGGGATCGGGCACGTTGGCGACCGACAGGCCGTTGGTGAGACCGGTCAGTACGAGCGTGTCAGGGGTCAGCACCGGCAACGTGGCCTGCACCTGAACGCCTTCCATCGACTTGACGTCCGGACCCTGAATGCCCTTACTTGGCGGCCACATGGCGGCCAAAACCGGAGGCGTGTAATCCTCCAGCGCCATCTTGCTTTTCAGCGTTGCCACATACCGTGGGATTTTACTGAAATATTCGACGATGTCGGTGGGGATTCTGCCTTCACCCTTCACACCGATGGCAAGCTTATCGACCGGACCTTGGTCTCGGGCAACGAATTCGTCAACTTCACCCGGACCGTACATTTTGCCGCTGATCTCCTTTTTGGTGGCGGGATTCAGCCAGTAGGCATAGCCCACCCACAACACCCAGAGCAGGCCCAGACCCACGGCCAGCCATTGGACGTACGCTTCAACGAACTTCATGACTTTAGGCATAAATCACCCTTTACTGTGCCGGTTTATCGGCCAACTTAAGTTGCGACACAAATTCGACGCCCGGGCCGATCAGGGCGTCTTTGATCACACGCGGCATGAGCGGCGCGGTCCACTCGCGCATCTGGATCGCTTCGCAGTCGATGGTGATCTCGGCGATCGGGGCGGAGCCGTAGACGAAGCCCTGATCCATCTGAGCGGTGAGATCGAGACGGTTGAGGTCGACGTTTCTGACGGTGATGAATCGATCCTTTGAAAGCTGCTTGAGAATCGCCGGCACCTTGGTCTGGTCGATGTGGAGCACGAGCGTGAAACCGATCACATCGTACATGATATTTGAAGCGCGACCGGTTGGGGAGACGGTAAATACGCGGACGGGTTCACCGTTACTCGGGGCACCGGCGTCGCCTGCCGTGACGCCTCCGCCACCCCGCACGGAGTTGGCGGGGGCGGTCTCTCCACCGGCGGCACCCTCGGCCCCGGCGGCGGATCGCACGTACATCGCGGAACCGGCCGGGATGGTAAAGGCCACCAGCCGTTTGATCGGAGATTCCTGTACGTTTCGGCTCGACTTGTTCACTTCGCTGATGGCCCGGCACACATCCTCCTGCAACCACAGAGTCGCCTGGGCATACCAGATCTGCGAGGGACTCGGAGATTGGGGCACTGCGGTAATTTCCTTCGGGGCGGCCAGCACCTCGGCGTCGACATAGATGCGGCATTTGTTGGCCACTTCCGCACGCATTTTGGCGGGGAGAAGAGCGGATTCTTTCTGGTAGGCCTCCTGAACCGCCGCTTCATTGATCGCCTGCCCATCGGCACCGATCACCCGCTTGGCCTGGTTGTCCAGCAACACTTTGTCGTCTACTTTTTTAATTTCCTCCACCGTCGGCGGGAAACCCGCTTCCAGCACTTTCAGACGCAGTTCGTCCATCTCCGGCTGGAGCATTTTCTTGAAGCTGTTGTCGGTGTTGGGCTGCGGTTCGGGAAGTGAGCCCGGCGTAAGCAGCAGCGAATTTTTTGGTCCCACCACCGATTCCCGCTGGTTCATCTGCACGGCGGTTTCCAAAACTCCGCGGCTTTGCGAGATCAGCTGGTCCATGAAATTCTTGGCCAGCGAGGTGATCTTCGGAGAGGGAAAGTATTTGAGCGGTTTGGGTTCGGCGGTGCTGACCAGATCGATATCCGGCAGCGTACGGGGCTTTTTCACGATGGCCTCGGCCTGCTGGTAGTACTTGGCGCGCTGGTCCAACTCTTTGTTGATCTCGTCGAATTTTCCTCCCATGGGGAAAAAAGCCAGAACCATGGCGACCAGGGCAATGACTCCGAAGACAATACTCACGACATTTTTTTTGACGATATCCATGATGTCCGTCCAGGCAGAACTTAGGGCGAAACGATGTCGGAACTCTATCCGACGCGATAGGCGGTCGGGGCGATCGACCGGTAATGATATATTTTGTGGTGCGGGCTTCCAGCCTGC
>JANXVV010000059.1 GCA_025351525.1 Humisphaera sp.
AAGCGGACACGCAGATCGCCGCCGAGAAGAGTGAAGAACGCACGACATCGATTCCCTCAGTTGAACCAACCGCGAGCCAAGCTCGATAAACCACCGTGCATCGCCATGTTATGAGCGACGTAAAGTTGATGGCATTGGGCGTCTCGCCCGTGCATTTCTTCGGCCAAAAAGCATGGGCGAGACGCCCATGCCACCAGTTTTTCAAAAGACCCAGACACGATTCCGCGACGCGAGAAACTTCTTCCGCTCGGCTGTAAACGCCCACCAGGGTTGCGCGTCGCCTCCGTCCATAAAACGAACCGCCGCGATGAACACTCGATGACGCACGGGTCGTGCCTCGCACCCGTCTCCCGGCACAACGCGTCGAAAAGGGCGTAAGGATCCTGACCCGTCAACTCCTGCGGTCGTTTCAACCCGATGCGGCGAAGATCATCGGCGATCGCCGGGCCGACGTTGGGATGTTGCTCTAAATTCGTGAGGTCCTCACGGTCAATTGAATTGAGCATCACCAGTGATTTGGAAATTGACACGGGATATCCTAACTTAACGCGGAAGAACCAACGGCATGTTTTTGCCAGTCAATCTATTACATTCTCGCCCCAACGTCACTAAACCGCAAAGAAAACGCTTGCAAACGAACTACGCGGGCTGTAAAAATGTTTGCACAGTGGGTTCGCGAGCTTTGCTTGCCAATCGTCCACAGCGGGAATAATGGAGAGCGGAGATCATGACGATGCGTAACGGATCAAATCCGGGCATTAGGGTGCGTTCTATTTTCGCACGGCTTTTGGCCCCTGTGTTGACGTTGGCGGTATGCGCGCTGCCGCAAGTCGCTCACGCGGCGGCTATCTATGTCGCCAATGCCAATGGTTTTGGAGGTGGTGCCCCAGGCACGGTGGGCCAATACACTACCGCCGGAGTTGCGGTGAATGCCTCCCTGATTACGGGAAATACTCCCCAATATCTTGCGGTGCTGGGATCGAGTTTATATGTGGCCGACTTCGGTGGACAAGTCGGTCAATACACCACCTCCGGCGCGGTGGTGAACGCTTCGCTGGTAACCGGGCTTAACGGGCCGCTGGCAATCGCCGTGGTTCCGGAACCCGCGTCATTGGCACTCATCGGCGTGATGGGGGCGATGATGCTGCGTCGTCGATCGAAAATGTCGTCGGCGGTTTAAGGGTCTCGCGATGGCGGGCCCGCGTAAGGTTCCTCGGAATGATGAGCAGTATTATCTTCAGATCGTTGATCGTGGGAATCATCGGATGGGCCGCTGCGCCCGGATGCTCCCGTTCAAAGCCGGAAGTTGCGCTTGCAAATTCACCTTCTTCGCAACAGGCATCGACTGAGGGAATGGTCTGGATCCCCGGCGGGGTGTTCAAGATGGGGAGCGGCACGATTCCCGATGCCACTCCCGTGCATTCGGTGAACCTCGATGGGTTCTGGATGGACAAGACCACCATCACCAATGCCCAGTTCGCGAAGTTCGTCGCAGCGACGCATTATGAGACCGTTGCGGAGCGCAAGCCGGATGCCAAAGATTTCCCCGGGGTGCCGACGGAGGATCTGGTGGCGGGTTCGCTGGTCTTCACGCCGCCTGTTGCGCCGGTCTCATTGCGGGATGTGTCCGGCTGGTGGGTCTACGTTCACGGGGCCTGCTGGAATCATCCGAGCGGGGCGGGCAGCGATCTTCAGGGCCACGACAATTTCCCCGTGGTGCAGGTGGCGTATGAGGATGCCGTGGCCTACGCGAAATGGGCTGGAAAACGGCTTCCGACTGAGGCCGAGTTTGAATACGCGGCTCGCGGCGGGCTGGAACAGAAGGAGTTCGTATGGGGCGAGGAAATGAAGCCTGCGGGTAAGCACATGGCGAACACCTGGCAGGGGCATTTTCCCAACCAGAATTTCGCCGAGGATGGTTTCACCGGCCTGGCACCGGTGGCCTCCTTCCCGGCCAATGGATTCGGGCTGCACGATATGTCCGGCAACGTGTGGGAATGGTGTACGGACTGGTATCGCCCGGACTACTACGCACACAGTCCCGCCGCGAATCCCCAGGGTCCGGAGAGCAGCTTCGATCCAGATGAACCGGCGGCCCCCAAGCGCGTTCAGCGCGGCGGGTCATTTCTGTGCAGCGATATCTATTGCGGTGCGTATCGCCCTGGAGTGCGCGGGAAAGGCGAAGTGAGCAGCGCGGCTTCGCACCTTGGGTTTCGGTGTGCAAGATCGAAATGAACCTCCGGTCCCCTCCCCCTGGTACTCCGGGGGGAGGGTTAGGGTGAGGGGTCTTTCTTCGTATGAAGTAGCCTCAATTTACGAATCCCAGGGGAAGAAAAACGCGACCCTCCGGGCCACCGCTAAACATATACGGGTGGATTCGATGAAACCATTTCAAGCATTTCCACATCTTTTCTGTGCGCTTTGTGCTCTCTGTGGTTCATTTCCGGCTATTGCCGGGGAGTCGAGCAGGCCGAACGTTCTTATCATTATCGCCGATCAATGGCGGGCGAAAAATTTCGGTTACGCGGGTGATCCCAACGTGAAAACGCCGCACCTGGATGCCTTCGAGCGCGAGAGCGCGCGGTTCGTCAACGCGGTTTCGAACATCCCGGTCTGCACCCCGACGCGGGCCTCCATTCTGACTGGACAACGCGCTCTGACGCACGGCTTGTTCATGAACGATGCCCCTCTGGCGCCCGAAGCCGTGACGATTGCGAAAGTGCTGGGCAAGGCGGGTTACGACACGGGCTACATCGGCAAATGGCACGTCGACGGGCATGGTCGATCCAGCTTTATCCCGCCCGAAAGGCGACAGGGATTCGACTACTGGAAAGTGCTCGAATGCACCCACGATTACAACCATTCTTTCTACTTCGCCGATGGGCCGGAAAAGCAACAATGGGAAGGCTATGATGCCGTCGCCCAGACCCGCGATGCGCAGGACTATGTGCGCGGCCATGCGAAGGGGAATAAACCGTTCGTGCTGTTTTTGGCGTGGGGCCCGCCGCACGATCCCTATCAGACGGCACCATCGAAATATCGCGACATGTACGATCCGGCGAAGCTGGTTCTGCCGCCCAACGTACCCGCCTCGATTGCCGCACAGGTGCGGAGTCGGATGGCGGGTTACGATGCACATTGCACCGCTCTCGACCAATGCTTCGGCGACCTACGGCAGACTTGCAAGGACGCGGGCATCGAAGAGAACACCGTCATCGCATTCACCGCCGATCACGGTGATCTGCTCGGCTCGCACGGCGCGTACAACAAGCAGCAGCCGTTCGATGAATCGGTGTGCGTTCCGCTATTGATGCACTGGCCGGCAAAGTGGGGACGGACGGGGCGACACTTGATGGGGACTATCAACACCGAAGACCTGATGCCGACGATCCTCGGGCTGTGCGATGTGCGAATCCCGCCGAGCGTGCAGGGTGTAAACCTCGCGGCGTATCTGGCGGGCGGGAAAGACCCGACCGATTCCGCCTCGCTCATTCTCTGCCCGGCCCCCTTCGGGCAGTGGAATCGGCTGCTGGGCGGCCGCGAGTATCGAGCCGTGCGAACGAATCGATACACCTACGCGCGTGATCTGAAGGGCCCCTGGCTCCTATTCGACAACGAGCGCGATCCGTACCAAATGGAAAATCTGATCGGCCAAGCGGAACACGCGGCCTTGCAGGTGAGGTTGAACGAGACGCTCGATCGGAAACTGAAAGAGACCGACGATAAATTTCTGCCTTCGAAAAGCTATGTTGAAAAGTGGGGGTATGTTTTGGATCGAACCGGGACGATTCCTTATGCCAATTGAAGCTTTTGACATCAATACGGGCACCGGTTCATTATCATCGTCAGCACCGTCTTGATCGGCTATACTTACTTCATCTAACCGGAGCGATCCATGCCGATTCTTAATCGTTTTCAACGCCCACTGTTTCTTTGCTTCGTCGCAGCTTTCTCGCTGGCGGTGCTGCCAAATTTACTTGCCGAAACTCCGGCGGTGGAAAAAGGCAAATCGCAAACCGTCGCCACTGACGAGATTAAATTTTTGCGCTTCACGGAGGGTGGGCATTCCGGTGGCCGACTGGAAACGTCGATCATCACCTACCGCAATGATGCCGGTGCCACCGTGCGGCTGGTGGGCGCGGTGCATATCGGGGAGAAGTCTTACTACGAAGGTTTGAACGACACCTTTCGCGGCGATGACGCGGTGTTGTACGAGATGGTCAAGCCGAAAGATGCCGGCGTTCCCAAGCCCAATCAACCGTCGAAGAGCGGCATCGGACAGTTCCAGCATTATTTGAAGGACACGCTGAATCTGGATTTTCAGTTGGACGATGTCGACTACAGCCGGCCCAATTTTGTCCATGCCGATCTGGATGCGGAGACGTTTGAGAAGATGCAGGCCGAGCGCGGCGAGTCGATGTTCACGCTGATGATTCGGGAGATGATGGACGCGATGTCCAAAGGCGATGTCGCCAACGGGCTAAGTACCGACGACCTGGCGGGTGAACTGATCACCATGTTCTGCCGTCCGGATGGTGAACGGCAGGTGAAGCTGTTGCTGGCTCGGCATATGGGTGACATGGAAAAGACCGCCGCCGGACTCGGTGGGGCGGATGGCTCGGTGATTTTGGGTGAGCGGAATAAGGCGGCGTTGAAAGTGCTCACGAGAACGCTTGCCGAGGGGAGGAAGCATATCTCCGTTTTCTACGGCGCGGCTCACATGGCGAGCCTGTCCGATACGCTTCAAAAGGATATGGGATTCAAGCCGGTCTCCGTTGAATGGCGGATGGCGTGGGATCTTTCGATCCGGGCGGATCACCCTTCGTTCATCGAAGGAATTTTGCGCGATGGGTTGAAAGTGCTGGATCAGGATTGACGGTCGCGGGTGCATTTGAATTTTTTAGCGGCTGTGCCGAAGGCACGCGTTTTGCAAATTAGAAAAAGCGTGCCTTCGGCACAGCCGCTAAAAAATTGACGCGCTCGCAGTAGGACATCTTCCCGCCCATGCCTCTTGACTACATCCGCACACACCGCGCTGTAGTTGAGGCATTTCCTTCCTGCCGATACAATCCCCGCCGTACTAATCTACGCAAACCGCCCTCGGGCCAGAAATCGAGATTCATGAGCGACAAGACCGAACAAGCCCCGATCCCCGAAGCCTTCGCCGCCCTGGGTGTACGGCCTTCCATTCTCCGCGCCTTGGCCGAACTGAAATTTGTCACCCCTTCAGAAATTCAGGCACTGCTGATTCCCCGCGCGCTGGCAGGGGTGGATATTCTCGGTCAAGCCCGCACCGGCACGGGCAAAACAGCGGCGTTCGGCATTCCGATTTTGCAGAAGTGTGAGAAGGGCCTCGCCTCGCAGGCGATCATTCTCGTGCCGACACGCGAACTGGCGGTGCAGGTGGATGAGGAACTGAAACGGTTGGCGCAGTTCACGCCGTTACGATCCGTCCCGGTGTATGGCGGGCAGAAGATCATGGCCCAGATGAAGTTTTTAAAGCATGGGCCGGAGATTCTGGTCGGCACTCCGGGCCGCGTGATCGATTTGCTGGATCGGCGAATTATCGATTTTTACAACGTTCGGTTTGTCGTGCTGGACGAAGTGGATCGAATGCTCGACATCGGGTTCCGGGATGACATCCGCAACATTCTTTCGCGGGTGAAGGGGGTTAATCAGGGATCGGTTGGAAACGCCAATCCGCAAACGGCAGATGGAAACGCCGAGCCGGGCACTTCGTTCGAGCGTTCCCGGCATCATCAGACGATGTTCGTCTCGGCGACTATCTCACCGGAGATCGAGAAGCTCAGTCGTCGGTACATGCAGGAGCCGATTGAGATGCTGGTGGCGGAAGGCGCGAACGACAAGCCGACAGTCGACAAGGTGGAGCAGTTTTATTTTTCGGTGCAGCCGTGGGACAAATACCGGTTGCTCCGGGGCCTGCTTCTGCGGGAAAATCCGAGTCTGGCGATCGTCTTTTGCAAAACCAAGCGCGGCGCTGAAAAACTCGCGAAGAAACTCCATGCCGATGGAATTGAATGCCGTGAGATCCACGGCAATCTCGCGCAGAACAAGCGAGATCGCGTGATGAAAGGTTTCCGCGGCGGCAAGTTCGACGTGCTGATCGCCACCGACCTCGCCAGTCGCGGCATTGATGTCGCCGACATCAGCCACATCATCAATTACGACATCCCCGAAGACCCCGAGGCGTATGTCCACCGCATTGGTCGCACCGCCCGCATGGGAGCCGAGGGTAAGGCGTACACGTTCGTCGGTCGCGATCAGGGGGATGAACTAAGCAAGGTGGAAAACCTAATCAACATGGTCGTGCCGTTGGGAACTTTGGAAGGGTTCGAGGCTTCTCCCACGCCGGCGGATTGGGAAGACCGCAGCGGTTTCGCCCCGCCTTCGGAACCGAGCAAGCCGATGGTTAACCGGTTCGATCGGCCCTATGGCGCGACGACGATGGCGGTGGAAGGTGAGCCGGTTAAAGTGCTGCCGCCCCGGACGATCGGGAGTAAGATTCCGATCAATCGGAGGCATAAACGGCGGCGGTAACTCGAAAATGCGGATGGAGCAGACGAACGCGATGACTTTACCCCTGTTACAACACACGGAGCGCAACGCAGAGGTGATGCGCATCACGGTCGACCAATATCATCGCATGATCGAGACCGGTATTTTATCTGAAGGGACTCCGTATGAACTGATCCACGGCTTAATCGTGCGTAAGGATCGCAGTGCCGTCGGGGAGGACCGCATGACCGTCGGACGAGAGCATGTCTGGTGCGTTAAGACGCTGGGACGATTGGATAAAAAACTTGAACGTCTTGGCTGTCACATGCAATTGCAATCTCCTGTCATCATGTCCGAGCAGGATGAACCGGAACCGGACGGCGCAATCCTGCGCGGCGACATTGATGACTACAAGCTTCGCAAACCTGCGGCGAAAGACACGCTCTGCATCATCGAGGTGGCTGAAAGTTCATTGCCATACGACAGAACTGAAAAGCTTACGCTTTATGCCAATTCCGAAGTTGCTCAATACATCATCATCAATCTCCCGGACCGGCAGATTGAAGTGCATACGAACCCGCAGCCCGGCAAGGGACACTATGGCAGCGCGGTGACTTTACGCCTTGCGGACAAAGTGAGATTCATGGTTCCGGGGAATCGAACCTTGGAAGCGACGGTAAAGAGTTTATTGCCGTGACTGGTCTATAGCCACGATTGAAATTCAGCCGCAAACCGCCGAAGAACGCTTACGCCGCGCGATGAGCTAGAACTGGGACATCTTGTGCCTGCGAATTGCCACCGATCGCGTTGTGATCAATAAAGAAGCGTCGCTTCAACTGCAATATGCCTCGCTGCTCCAAAGTCAGGGTGAGATTTTGTGCATCGGCCCGACTGAAACCTTTTCCATCGTACTGGAGAGCGAATGCGAAGGTAAAAGCATTGACATCACGTGTGCCTTGGGCGGAGTTTGCGGGGCAGTGGAACTGAAGTGCTTTCGAAAGCGCTCGAATCGGGCCGCAGACATAGACATGTATGGTGTTCTACGAGATTTGAACCGGTTGCTGTCGTTTTCAGAGTTCACAGTTCGTCGGTTTATTGGTCTGACCGACAATCCGTATTATTGCAACGCGGCGCATACGGGTCATGCTGGCCCAGCATATGCTGGCAGGTTTGTATTTCAGCGGCCCCCGAATGTGTTTTTATAGCTCGGCATTTAAGCCGGTGTATTTGAATTCCAGAGCCGGGCTGTCCACATCTCGAATCTGCACCGTGTTTGCGGATTGCTACCATCCCGATCTGAACTTTTGGTCGAAAAGCTTTTGACAATGCAAACTTGGAAAATACTCTAGGATCACATCACACTCTCCCATAAATGTAATCGCTCAAAAAGTGAATCGTCTGCGCCTGGTTACTGGCGTAGTGTGCATTGACATCCCCGATCGACACGAGGCCTAATAATCCAGCCGCTCCACACACCGG
>JANXVV010000094.1 GCA_025351525.1 Humisphaera sp.
TCGTGCAACTGCCGCCGCAAAGCGACGTGATGAAACTGTTTGGAATGAACAACCCCAAGCCGGTGTGGGGGCGATTGGCGGTCATCTACTGCAACGGCGAACCGGCGATTGAGTTGCTGGAGACGGTGTTGAACGCGTGAAGTGCCGGATTTTCTCCGCATCTCAACCGTACCATTGATCCTTGGAAACAACGGTGGCGATCCAACGCGCTAAAGGTCGGACTAACTCTACTTTTACTCAACTGAAAATGGGTCGTTCTGCAATTCCCGCACTTCCCCAAACTCCACACCCGCGTAAATCTCCACCAATCGCAGTTCCACGGCCAGCGATCAAACCTTCACCACTGCTTCAAGCCCCGCAGAAGGTGTGAACAGCCAGGTGCCATTGCGCTGGCGGAAAAAAGCTTCGACCGATGCCCGATCTTGCGACACCAGAATGTATTCCTCGAAGGAAGGCAACTCGCGGTATTGGTCGAACTTTCCGCTCCGGTCATAAGTTTCAGTGGAAGGGGACAGCACTTCGACGACCACGCGGGGATTGATCACGGTCTGGCGGGTGGGATCGACCGGGTCGAAAATCGCGGGACCACAAATGACGGAGATATCCGGATAGACGAATCGCCGTGCGCGCGCAATGCCGACTTTTAGATTGCTGTCATAAACACGGCAGGGGTTTCCAATAAGCGAGTTGCCTAGAACGCGATTGAAGTTGGACACTATCAGACTGTGCTCGGGGCTGCCCCCTGCCATCGCGAGTACGTCACCGTCGTGAAACTCGTGCCGAATCGGAGATTCGTACTCTCTCCGCAGATACTCGTCCGCCGTGATGCGATGTTTTTCGACAGGCAATCCCATGGGCCATAGTATATCGACGCGTCAAACTTTATAAAATCGTTTAAAATGCCTGGACGATAAAAGTCTATTCGCATCATCCCCGATTCTTCGATACGCTTCCCCCATGCCCCACGAATTCTCCCTCACCCACCGCGTCCAGTTCTCCGAGACCGACATGGCCGGCGTGGCGCATTTCGCGAACTACTTCCGCTGGATGGAGATCGTCGAGCATGCGTTTTTCAGGTCGCTGGGGTTGAGCGTGATGATGACGCATGAGGCGGTCGAGATCGGCTGGCCGCGCGTGGCGTGCAGTTGTGAATACCACGGGCCGGCGCGGTTTGAGGATGAAATCACACTCACCCTTCGCGTCATCAAAGTCGGGGGGAAATCGTTGAGCTACGAAGTGGATTTTTTGAAGGGAGAAACATTGTTGGCGAAGGGTAAGCTCACCAGCGTGTGCGTGGCGTTGCAATCGAATGAGTTCAAGGCGATTGCGATTCCGGAAAAGGTGCGGGTGAGGTTGAATCAGGCGGAGGGTGGGGATGCGGTTCAATGACCGTGATCCTGTCACCGCATGAATTTTTTTAGCGGCTGTGCCGAAGGCACGCGTTTCTTCATATAGCGCGGCGTACCATGGAAATGCGATGTTCCAAGTCTTCGGTGCCAAAAGTCGCGGTACTCCGAGACCTTTGGCTTTTGGGCGTTCCAAGAACACAGGTCTCGGAGTACCGCGACCTGTGGCAAGCGATCTCGTAATTCACTGCGCCGAAAAGCGATCCAAATCAGAAAAAACGCGTGCCTTCGGCACAGCCGCTAAAAGTTCATCCACTTTTCCGCGAGCTCATTTTTCAGAAGGCTGGCTGGCGGGTTTGCTCGAGGGCAAAGAGGTCGGGGTGGTCGCGAACGGAGACGGCAACGCACTCGTCGATGGATCGGGCGTCGTCGGATTCACCGGCGAAGGACTCGTGCCGGTGGTCGCAGGTGTCGGCTGCGTGGTGGCCGGTTGAGTCGTGCTGCTCGCGATGGCCAGGTCCAGCAGATCGTTCAGTGCCTTGGCGTACGTCACCACGATCGGATCCGTATCGCCCGCGATGATCTGCCGCGTGATGTTCTGCTGTAGATCAAACGTCAACGGCTGCATCGAAGAAATCCCCAGCAACCGGGCCACCCAATATGGGTCGGCCAAAAGCGATTTGACGATTTCCGGGCGTTCGTTCGGTGCGGAGAGTCGGGCAATCGTGCCCCCGCCCCATGCCGCCACGGCCGGCGATGGATCGTGGGCGGCGGCCTTGAGCAGGCCCACCATTTGGATGGCAACACGCTTGGCGTCGTCATTCCCCTGCTGCTGCGAGAGGATCAGCGCGGCGCTGGCAGTCAGGTCGACCTTGGAAATTTTCTCCGCCGGCCCGCCCTGCTGCATGGCGGTGGCGAGTTTGGCAATGGACGGTGCCGACAATGCAAACCCGTTGCGCTCGATGGACTTCGAGGCCTGCACGATCTGACCCGCCGGGCCGACCCCGGTTTGGCTCGAGGTGGAAGGGTTGGTCCGCACTTTCAGAATCAGTTGAAGCGCGGGAAACGGGCTGCCGTTCATCGTCTGGGCCACCGGTCCCTGATCCACCCGCACCAGTTGGCTCACCGTGCTGTGTGGCTTGATGACCACCTCATGTCCCATCCGGTCATACGCGGCCCCGGGAATGTTCTGCTGCAAAACCCCGCGGAATTCCGCATCGAACCAGAGATCCTGATGCACCACTCCTTCGGCCCCGAGCGTGATGGGGAACTCGCTGATATTTTGCATCGACACGCGAACCAGCATCGGCTCGCCGAAAGCGTGCGAGAGCTTAAGCGGCTCGGCCTTGAGCACGTAAAAATTCTGCGGTTGATCGAGAATCGCCAGCCAGTTGCTGGGGAATTTATTCAGCGTTTCCACGATCGGCCCGATGACCTGGGGATTGGGAATCAGCGTCACTTTCCGGTCGCGAAGCCCGTCGAGTAGCAGCACCGCAAGCAAGCCGACCGGATGCCTGGCCAGCAGTTGTTCGCCGGCGGCTTTCGAGGCGTCGGTGGCCATCAACCGAACCAAACCGAGTTCCGCCAGCGGATCCCTATCTTTGACGGCGGACAATTTGACCTGTGCCTGTTCTTTGTCCCCGCGAATGAGAAACACCCAGCCTTCCAGCCGCGCGAGCGAGGCGTCGTTCTCCGGAACCAATTGGCGAAGGGCATCGATCACGGGCTTGGCATCGCCGGGCGACTCTCGAAAATAAATTTCCAACCAGGCGATTTCGGTGAGGGTGGAGATATAACCCGCCCGGCTCTTCTCCGCATCGTCCCCCTTCATTTCCTTGAGCTGTTTCACATCCGCTTCAAACGATCCCCACTCGACCGGCGTCGCGGTATCGACGGGGCGCGTGGTCGCGGTTTTGTCACCCATCATCAGTCGATGGGATTGAACGCCGTTCGACAGGATGTTGCGCAGCTGCTGGATGGATTTGACGGCCGCGTCTTTTTGATCGGTGGCGCGCTCCAACAAAAGGCGCACCATGAGGGTGCCGTAATCGGCGGGATTCCCGGTCACCAGCGAGTCGACCAGTTGCTTGACGCCGGCATATTGCGGCGGGTTATTCACCATCAATTCGACCGCGTACCCCTGGGCAAAATCGCGCGGGATGCCCAATCCCTGCCGATTCGCAAGGCCAAACCCAATGCTGTAGAACTGCAACGACGGCTGCGACAGCCCGACATTCGACAGCTCCTGCGCCAAGAGGCTGACGTACTGAATCTGATTCGGGTTCGATTTGAGAATCGCCAGCAGCGTTGAAATCCGCTCGTAAGGCGTGCCGTTGACGCTCACCTGATTGAACTTCTCGCGCAGCGCTTCCATGTTGAGCGGATTGAGCTTCAGCGCCTGATCGAGCATTTTTTTGGCCTGCGGATTCTGCGAGCGCTCGGTGTACACCAGGTAGGCAAGCACGGCGATGTGCGAGCGAACTTCCTCCGCCAGGCGCGCATCGTCGACCCAGTCGCGCAGATAGTCGAGCCGTTTGTCGATCGTTTCGTAGGCGTTGGCGTGCAGGTCGACCAACTGAATCAGGGCGGGTTTGTCATCGGGCTCATTGCGGACATACGCATTCAATGCTTTGAGCGCGGCTTCCGGATCGCGCGCCTGCAACATCGCATCCGCCCAGAGCCGGGCGAATCGCGGTTCATCGGGGTTGAGCTTGACGGCCCCCTGCAGCAACGCGCCGGCCATCTTCCAGTGAAACTGCGTGACGTTGCGGGTCGTGAGCGTCACCCGCGCCGTGTCGGCCAGCCGTTCGGCCAAGGCGATATCGCCGGGGTCGATCGCCGCACCCCGCACCGCCGTTGACAACAGCGCGCCGGAGATCGCCAGCACCCATACACTGCCCATCTGTTGCATTGCTTTCCGCATTCGAAGGTTCCTTTTCATCTTCCCCTCTCTATCGGCCTGCCAGCCCCAGCGCAACAGCGCTGGCCGTGGAAAGCATGAAGACCAGCGCGGCCGATAATACGAGCGCGCGCGTGAACGGATCGTGCCGCCAGAGATTCCCGATCACCAACATTCCCAGCACGGCCTCGCCTGCGGCGATCAACGCCACTGCGGCGCACCGCACCGCCCATGCAACCACCGCTCGATTATGGCCCTGCAAAAACGATGCGGCTTCTTCATTGTTTCGCCACGCCCAGAGCGCAAGCACCAGCAATCCCACGCCCCAGATCCCACCGAGAAAAATAAGTGTCTTTCGCCACATCAAGTTTTCGCGGGCCAGAGTTCCGATAATACGGGCCGGTCTTTCATCAGCGTCAACGGATCGGCAAGCAGTTCCGCGCGGGCCCGCAGCCAATCGGCCCAATCGTCGCGCCCGGACTTTTTCGCCGCCAGCGCCAAAAACGCCTGCGCCCGCGCGCTGCTCGCGGCGGGCATCAATTCGGTCAACTGAACCCGCTTGTATGCGGCCCCGCGCGGCAGCATGGTTTCCCACGAGCCCAGCCGCGATTCATAATCGAGCTGAATCAACAACAAATTAGTCGCCTCTCCCAGACTCAAACGCTCGCGATACAAGTCGGCCAAAGCCAGGTACGCCCCATGGACATCGTTCAGTTCGAGCAATGAATCGGCCAGCAAGAGTCGATTCGGCCGCGCGAGACTTTGAATCGTCCCCAACCGCTGCTTCAAAAGCACCCGGCTGAGATCAGCCGCATCCTGCCACCGTTTTTGAGCGTGACGCAGCAATGCCAAATGGTGCAGGGTCAGCATTTTAGTGGCTCGAAACAAGGAAAAGCTGCCGAGCGCTTCTTCGATCTGCCGTTCCGCCTCTTCCAGTTGCCCGGTGGCGATGAGCGACGTCGATTCAGCGGCAAGTCGTTGACTTTTCACGCTCCGGTAGCTCAGTGCCAACCATAGCATCCCGACGCCCAGCAGCAAAAGAGTGCCGTCGGTGGATCGGGCGGTGGGCAGAAAATTCATCGCCATGCACGCCGTCGCCGCCGCCAGCATGACGATGCGCAGCAATGTGCCGAGCAGCATGTCGCGGCGGAAGATGGAAATGGCACTGGCGGATGAAAGCATCGTGTATCTTACCGGTTCCTCAGAGTTTTCAGGAAGCTCGTCAATCACTTCCAGGTTTTGAGACGCTCGGGACACCCAACCTAAACGCGGAAGTTATTGCAGGCCCGTTCCTTAGTGGAGGACATCTAAAATAACATTGCCTTCACCACTTCTCCGAATCATCTCCATCATCCCACTACTCCGCCGGCGCAATCGCCGGTTGATATTTCCCGGTCAGCGACGCCACTTCCGAATACTTTCGGCTGATCTCGGCGATCGGTGCCAGCAGCGTCGCGTTCATATACGCCTGCCGTGCCGATTCCTCGCGACCGACCATGTCATAGGCTTTGGCAACCAGCGCCCAGGCATCCGCCACGCGATGTCCCAGTTGTTTTCGGAGCAGCGCCAGCTTGGAATCGAACATCTCAATCGCCTCGCCCGGATGACCGGTTTTCACATCCCGATAAATTTCAATCAGCGCCAGCCCGGCGGATTCCCCGGAATTTTCGACGCGATGCAGATCGCGAATCGCCTGATTGGCATCCACCAGATGATCCTGCTGCAGCATGGACATCGCCCGCCCCAGTTGCAGCGCGTACTGGGTGCCCGGATCCATGTCGATGTTGTCCAGCAGGTGCTCCTGCACCGTAATCGTGTCCGCATAGCGGTGATACCGGGCCAGCACAACGGTCAGATACACCAATCCCTGCACCCTGGCCTGCGGCGAGCGGGTGGGCTTCGAGAGCAGTTCCTGCAACATCATCGCCGCTTCGGGCCAGCGCCGAAGCTGCACCAGTTCCTCGAGCGATTCCAGTCGACGCTGCTCTTCTCGCTGCCGGCCGACGGTGATCCAGGTGAAAACCGACATCGCCATCAACAGCCCGATCATCGTCACCCCGCCCAGCAACCGAACCGCCGTCTGCAATTCCGGCGACTGATTGCCGGCATAGGCGCTGATCATCACCACGAAAAAAAACCCACCGACCACATACCACAACCCGCCGGTTCGAGGCGCAGGTTGACTGTTCTCGATCAGCTCATGCGGATCGAGAAAAGTCGGTTCGGAGACTGGCGGTGGCGGTGCATCCATCAAAATCTTCCAATTGATGAAGGTTATCCGAAAAACGGCAAGGGGGGAAATACAGGCCGCGAAACCCCGGTCCATCTGCGCCTGTCACCCCACCGGATGTTTCTTGAGATTTTCGCGGATTGCGATATGAATAGTCGTCCCCCCTCAACAAGGAGTTCCATGGCCAAGTCGCCCGCGAAAAAAAGCGTGAAGAAGACGGTTCAAAAAGGCGTTAAAAAGGCGGTGAAGAAAACCGCTCCGAAGCCGTTGGTGAAGGCGGTGAAAAAGGCGGTGAAGAAAGCCGCACCGATCGTGAAAAAGACGAAGTCGGTCGCCGGGAAAGTGGTCAAGCAGGTGGCCGCCAAGCCGGTTGCGCGATCGGCGATGGCCAGGGTGAAGGGCGCGTTTGATTCAGCGCGCAAGTCGGCGACGCGATCGGTGAAGCGAACCGCCGGCAGAATCGCCACCGTCAAACGGCAGGCGACGCAACGGGTGGAAGCCGTGACCGGCGTGGTGAAAGATGCGGCGGTGAAGACGGTCGACGTGGTGACCCAAGTCGTCGCCGAAACCGCCGGGGTTGTGTCTGGTGTCGTACACAGCGTCATCGACTCGCGCCTGGAGACGGCTAAATAATGGGAATGATGCAACCGGTCACGGTCCCATTTCCCCCACCGCCGGGCCATCGCGGACTTGCAGGCGAACGCGATCGTAGGCGTCGATCCAGCCGTCGATCGTGCCGGGTTGGCCGTCGATATCATATAAAAGCGTGAAGTGCGACGGGTCGGCCACATCCGCCTGCCCGGCGAAAAGATGGACGCGACGGCGATCGATCCGGGCAAACACGCGGGTCGTCAATCCCGCCAGTTCCAGACGCGAACCGGGCGACCATGTCGCCGGTCGCCAGACGAGGGCATTGATTTCCAGCAGCCGATCTTCATTCGCGGAATTCTGCCGTTCAAGAAAGACGATTGCCACCAACCGTTCCGGCGCTCCGATCGAATGGCGGGCGTGGAGAAACGCGCCGGTGCGAATCGGGGCATTGTTGACGCCCTGCCGAACGTAGCCCCAGCCGAAGCGGGCGTAAGAGCCCAGGCTTTCCTCCCCCACCGCAACCAACGGGGGCAGTGTGCTGCCGGCGGACATCGTCGGGCCGAGCGTCGCGTAAGGCGATGGACCGATCACGCTCGCCACCGGTTTATAGCCGGCGGATAGCAATGCCGTCGCCTCGGCGGGATCATTGGCGTAGGCGAGTTGACCCCTCGGCGCGGCATAGTTCAGGCACTTGCCCTGGCTTCCGAGATACCACGCCTGCCGAACGATGGAAGGGCCATATTCCACCGCGGTAAACGCCAGCGCCCCGATCACCACCCAGATCAGCAGTCGACGGACCTTCCACCATTGCCGCGAAGGCGCGGTCACCGGCGCATAGTCGAGAGGCTTTGAAATCGGGTCCGGCATCGCTTTGATCATCATAGACCCTTTTATCGCAAAAAATTCAGATGAACCACGAAGTCACGAAAACACGAAGGAAAACCACGAGGGATGGATGGGCATTTCACAACGTGAATCCTGATTCAATTTGTGAAATTCGCCGCACGACGTGCCGCATTCCAGTCTTCCATGTGTTTTCGTGGTGACTATTCGTATCTGCGGCGTCGCCGAAGGAACAGCCGCTAAGAAAGACCTTTTCGATACCCTGCTGACTCCCTCCCTTTAAGTGAGTAGAATCACCGCCATGCCCGTGCCGCTTTCCAAGAAATTCACGCTCAACGATCTCCGCTCGGCCCGCTCGACCGGAAACAAAATCGCGATGCTGACGTGCTACGATTTCACCACCGCCCGCCTGATGCAGGAGGCCGGCGTGCCGATGCTGCTCGTCGGGGATTCCGCCGCCAATGTAATTCTCGGATATGATTCCACCCTGCCGGTGTCGCTGGATTTCATGATCGAGATCACCGCCGCCGTCCGGCGAGGCGCCCCGCACGCCTTTGTCATCGGCGACATGCCGTTCGGCAGCTATCACGCTTCGATCGGTCAGGCGGTGCGGAATGTCTGCCGCATGGTGAAAGAGACCGGTTGCGACGCCGTGAAACTGGAAGTGTCGGATGGACAGGGTCGAATGGTCTGTGCCTTGGCGGATGCGGGCGTGGCGGTCGTCGCGCACCTCGGTTTGAAGCCGCAATCGGTCGGATTGCTGGGGGGCTATAAGTTCCAGGGACGTACCGCCCATGAAGCCAAAGATATTCTGGCATCGGCGTTGCACATGGAGGATGCCGGGGCGGCTATGATATTGCTCGAGGCAGTGCCACCGGAGATCGCCAGTGCGGTTGTCGAGCAAACGAGTGTGCCGATCATTGGCTGTGGGGCCGGGCCGGCGTGTCACGCTTGTGTCATTGTGACACAAGATGGTTTGGGATTGACGCCGCACCGCCCGCGTTTCGTGCCGACCCTCACGGACCTGTCCGGTCCGTTGAGAGACGCGTTTGCAGAATATGTTCAGAGCGTCGCCACGGGATCTTATCCCGCCGCCGAACACGATTACGTCATGCCGCCCGCCGAGAAGGCGGCATTTTTAAAGAGTCTGAAATGTGAGGAGCCTCCGTTCTAAATCTATCCCGTAGCATGGGCAGCCCATGCTGCAAAAAAGTTCGATTCATCCAGGAGTTCAGCCATGACGCGTTTCCGAAGATCCTTGTCCGTGCTCGTTCTCTCCACCGCCTCCGTGACGGCGGGTTGGGTCGGTTACCACGGGTTTCTCAACGCCGAATTCGCCCACGCGAAGGAGCAGGTTGAAGCGACCCGCGAGCAACTGAATAAGGCTGAAGATCTGGCCACGGTCTTCCGATCGGTCGGCCATGTGGTCGAGCCCTCGGTGGTGAATATCAACGTCCGCAAAACGGTCAAAGGCGCGCGCAAGCTGCCGCTCGATCCGGATTTGCTGCGGCGGTTTTTCCCGCGCGGGGAAGATGGCCAGCCGCAGATCCCCGATGATCTCGATGACGGCACCGGCGCCGACATGGAACAGGTCGGCACGGGCAGCGGCGTCATCATGGATGTCGATGGTTCCACCGCCTACGTGCTCACCAACAACCACGTTGCCGGTGGCGCCGAAGAGTTGCTCATCACCCTCTCCGATGGCCGGGAGATCACCAAGGCCAAGGTTGTCGGCGCAGATCCCAAGAGCGATCTGGCCGTCATCAAAATTGAATCGGATCGCCTGATTGCCGCCAAGTGGGGCAACAGCGACGACCTGCAAAAGGGGGACTGGATCATGGCCTTCGGCAGCCCCTTCGGCTACGTCGGTTCCATGACGCACGGCATCGTCAGCGCGCTCAACCGCACGAATGTCGGCATCATCGGTCAGCAGGGCTACGAGAATTTCATCCAGGTCGACGCCCCGATCAACCCCGGCAACAGCGGTGGGCCTCTGGTCAATCTCAAGGGTGAAGTGGTCGGCATCAACACCGCCATCGCCTCGCGCAGCGGGGGATTCCAGGGGATCGGTTTTGCGATCCCGTCGAACCAGGCGAAGCAGATTTACGCGGTGCTGAAGGAAAAGGGCAAAGTGACGCGCGGGTGGCTCGGGGTGAGCATCGCCGACATCGCCAAGAACCTCGAAGGAGCCAAGAGCTTCGGCTACACCGGAACCTCCGGCGTGCTGGTCGAGCAGGTGCTGCCGAAAACCCCGGCGATCGGCAAGCTGCAGGCCGGCGACATCGTCACCGCTCTCGACGGCAAGCCCGTTGAAAATGTGCAGCAGCTGCGCACCACGATCGCGATGACCCCGCCGAATTCGGATGTGGTGATGAAGGTGTTCCGCGATGGCAAGGACCTGGACGTGACCGTGAAAGTCGCCGAGCAGCCCGAAGACGCGATGGCCTCATTGGGTGGAAAGCTCCCCCGTCGCGGCGCCGATGCCGCCGAAGCGACCACCGAGGCGATGGGGATGAAGCTGACGACGCTCACCGATGAGTTGGCGGAGAAAGCGGGCCTGACCGATGTGACGACCGGCGCCCTGGTCACCGCCATCACCCCAAGAACCGCCGCCGCGCGGGGTGGTATGCGGGCCGGCGATCTGATCACCAAGGTGGATAAGCAGCCGGTGACAAATGCCAAAGAAGCGGTCGAAGCGCTCGGCAAGGGCGATCTGGCGAAAGGCGTTCGGCTCTATGTCACCAGCCGCGATGGATCGAGATTTCTGTT
>JANXVV010000097.1 GCA_025351525.1 Humisphaera sp.
GAGATGGACGTGCTGCTGAAGGTGCCGTCGGCGTTGAACGTCAACTGGATGCTCATGAGCATCCCGTTGCCGAAATTAAGGTTGGCGTTCCATGTGCCGACCAACTGGCCCGGGTGCTTGGCGTCGTTGCCGTTTTGCACCACGACCTCACCATTTCTGGGCCGGGGAGTGGGGTCGGCGATGGTTGTCACCTTCCAACCCCAGTTGGCTAAAACGTCGGTGGGCACCTTGCTCAGTTCAGGGACCAACACGCCCTGGTTCCACATGTCCCGCACGTCGACCAGATAGAACAGGCCTGTTTTGGAAATGTGCTCCGAGTACTCTTGGATGGCAAAGTTATGCGCTTCTTCAAAGGAGTAGGGCTGGGGATGCGGGTGCTTCGGATCGGTGGGAATCGCGGCACCGGAGATGCAGGTAGTCTCGACGGGCAGCAAATTTCCCGAAGGCAGCGTCACCACCGGGAAGCAGTGGCCCGGAATCATCATCAGTTGGCATCGGACTCCGGCCGTCTCGCAGGTGGCGGCATACAAGATGGCTAGCTCGATGCAGGTGCCGGAATTGTCCGCAGCACATCGCGAGGGTACTTCAGCTCCTGGGCGACGCCACCGTTTTCGGTGGTGAGTGAGGTGCTTCCCTGGTAGGACATGTGGTTGGCCACTTCGAGATCATAAAGGGCACGGCAAAACTTGATGGTCCCCTCGTCGGAGATACCGCCGGGCTGACCGCCGCTGACCTGCGCGACCAGCCCGCCGAAAGCGCGGACCGGGTCATCCATCTTGGTGACGAACGCGGCAATGAGCGGGCTGTTGGAAAAGACATCGGACCACGCACTGGTACGCTCCTCATCGGGCAGGTTCGAGTACTCAAACCCATTGGCACCCAGAATGGTGATGCGCTTGCTCGAGGTGTCGCTGTATTCCTTGCCGGCAGCGTCGGTGTAGGTGTATTTCACTTCCAGATCGACCGGCGTGCGAGATTTCAGGTCGGCTACGTCCTTGCTCAATAGCGGGAAGTAGAGATCAACGACGTGACCACCCGGGGCCACCAGACTGTATTCCGTGTTGGGGCACCAGACGCTGTAATCACCGAGACGGTAGCTGATCTTCAGATGGGTGATGTCGGCGGCGCCGGTGTTGGTGAAAAGGGTTTTGGCGGTCCAGAAGGTGCCGTTGTTAAAATCGCTGCTGCCGTAGATTTTGGCGAGAGCCGGCATCAGGCGGGCCTTGACCTTCATGTCTACGTCGATGCCGACATCCCCTTTGGTAGGCTCGCGATCGAAATCGTAGGTGAGAAATCCGCTCTCCCGGTCCACCTTGACATGCTTGGCCGAGGCGGGGAGTTGAATCTTACCGCTCTCGACCAGGACCATGCCGTTTTTGGTCGCCACGTTCATCACAACGGCGAACCGGCCATCGACGTGCAAAAGTTCCGTGCCTTTGCCTACGTCCACCTTCCATTTGTTGCGCTGGTTGGTGGCGGCACCGAGCATGGTGGTGGTCACCTGCACGGCCCGCCTGCCGTCGTCATAGGTGACGTTGGAATCCTTGAGCCAGACTTTGCCGGTCGATCCGAGAAGATCGCGCACCAACACGTTGGGATTGGGGAAGTTTGACTTGATGGTGGAGTAGACGCTCTCCGAGGGGAATACGATCACGCCGGTGAATTTGGCGTCCCCTTTTTCGTCGATGGTGGATTCATCGGTTTCGCGAAGCACGTTATTTTTGGGCGGCATCTGGGCCGACGCCTGGAGAGCCAGAAATCCCGCGATCAGTAAAGTTGCGGCGAGGTTGAACGGTTTGCGGGACTGCAACATAAACGATCTCCTTGGCAGACGGCCTTTGCGTTGCGATTGTTTTTCTAAATAAAAAAAGACAACGGAGTTATACCCGAAAAGCGGGTTGGCCGTGCATGAATAATCGGCGTTTTTTTTGGATTCAGGACAATGTCCATGCCCACAATGGCACCATTCCATTATTTTCTTGCATCCGGCCGAGAACGATTTATGATAGGACAACAGTTTCGCCTGATGCCGCGTGCATCGGTCGACGAAACCGGCATCGGTCATATCCAACGTCGCCTAAGGCGACTTGACGCGGAGAAGATTCCATGAAAGCGTCCACCGTCTTGGCTCGGGTCGGGACACACTACGCGCCTCACTTATCAGACGCACGGCGGGCACTCAGGCAAAAGGCGATCGACGCAGCCTTTGCCTCCCCGCGCATCTGGATGGAAAAACTGGAGCCGCGCCGCCTGATGGATGCGACGGCGGCAACCGTGACGCTCGACCCGGCCTTCGGGCAGGCGGGGCTGGCGAATCCGCTGCCGCCGAATCGAACGGAATTGCACTCATCCTACAGCCATCTGACGGCGGCGGGGGAGGGGAAGTTCTATGCGATCACCTATGGCCAGTGGACGTTTCCACGCGGTCATGACTCATTTGAATTGATACGGATCAATTCAAATGGATCGTTGGATTCGACGTTCACCCCACCGCAGATCGCACGTCAGAATCCTTGGTACAACTTCTATAGCAACCAGTATCAGCCGATGGCTGACTCTCTTCTTGTTCAGTCAATCCTGATCCAACCTGATGGGAAAGTGATTGTTGTCACGCGGGACGCGCCTTATCAATCGCCTGATCCATTTCTGGTGATGCGGTTTGACACGGATGGCTCGCCGGATCAGAGCTTCGGGACTGCGGGAGTGGATGAGCTACCCGTCAATCCCTTGACGGCCGGTCTACCTTCCGCATGGCTAACGGCAGATGGGAAGATCGACGTCATGAACGTCCCTCAGTTCAATACCGGAGATAATGTCCGGCTCACGCTGCGACAGATCAACACGGATGGGACGATGGATCAGTCGCTGGGAACGAATGGTGAGCGATCGATTGATATTCCCGTCGACCTTTATTCTTACGTGAGCCAGGCAGGACATCCCGAGTACGCCTGGTTTGCCCAATTGTCCGCTGCCGGCCCGCTTGCCGATGGAGGATCAATCGCCTACCTGAAAATGGAGGCTTCAATTGACGGAGCGAATCCCGGGTCAAGTGACACGCGCACCGAAGTGCTTCAAGTCCGCCTTGACTCTGCCGGCAATGTGAGAACGAGTCCGATAATTCACGGTCGGGACACTACCTTATCTGCAGGGGATGTCATTTCCTCGCCCGGTGCTTCGGTTGTGATGCAGGCGGATGGACGTGGCGTTGTTCTGGACTCGGGCATGGGCCTGTTGGCGCGGTTTAACGCGGATGGCACTACTGATTCAACCTATCACGCTGACATTCAGAATCTTCCGCCTCCCGGATTTGCAGATGGTGTGGAAACCCTGTTACCCCAGTCCGACGGCACGATTCTCGTCTCCATCACCGATGGCAAGCACTTTTACCCGGGAATAAAACGGTTGCGTGCGGATGGCTCGCTCGACCCTACTTTTGCGGGGGGTCAGCCCGTTTTCGGTTTTGGACAAAATCAGGCCGTCACGGAGGCGATCACTCTCAGCGACGGGTCGATTCTGGCGAACGTCTTTGTGCCTTACTATCAAGACTATTGGTTCAACATCGGCGATGCCACTTCCCCATCCCCTTCCCTTGCTAAAATTCTCCCCGGGGGTGGCGCGCCGAATACGTTTGATGCCCAGGCCGCCGAAGCTGTCGCACAGGCCGCGTATGATCTTGCGCATCCGCCCTACGTTCCCGTCACCACCGACCTCATTCCCCCATCCGATGGCGTCATCCCCATCGATATCACCACCGGTGATCCGTCGACAGTCCCCACCCCCGACGGCATTACAACAGACGGCAGCAGTGCCTCTGATATTTCTGCCGACCCGCTGGCCGGTGCCGGTCTGACCGATGTAAATGGGAATTCAACCTCGGGTACTACAGGGATCAATCTCTTCACCCTCAACGTTGGTTCCAGCGTGTTCAACCCCGATGGAACCAAAAAGGTGTTCGATGCGGGTTTCTGAAGAAGGACTATGAAGAACAGGTGGCATGGGCGAGAAGCCCATGCATTTCTTCAGCCAAAAAGCATGGGCGAGACGCCCATGCCACCTCATTAAAGGCAATCGAATGAATGGTTTGAAACAGTGCTTCCTTTCAAAGTGGACCGTGAGTGCGCTGTTGATGGCACTAATGGTCGCCACTCATCCAATACAGGCCGAGGCGCCGGTCGCCGGGGAGAAAACCGCCAAGCCAACAGAGGCCGAAATCCGGCTGCAATCGTTGCGGCGATCGGTGGAGAGTGCGACGGATATCAAGATCATCCTCGATCGCTACGCGCGGTTCATCGAGCAGAACAAGGAATCTCCAACCGGCAAAGATGCCGAGCGCGACGTAGTGTCATGGAAGGATCGGCTGGCGAAGGGGATGGTGAAGGTCGGCATCCGTTGGGTGATGCCCGCCGAGCGCGAGGCGCTGAAGACCAAATCCCTCGCGACGGCCATTGAGGCTCGCAACCTGATGATCCAGGAGCGCGGGCCGGAGGCGGATGCACTGGTCCGCCGGGCACTGGAAGAGGATCCTGCGAACCCGGGGGCCCTCTACCTGAACGGAGTGTCGCTCTACAATCAAAATCAAAAGCCTGCGGCGAAAAAATGTTTCGAAGCGGTCGCCCTGGCGATGCCATCCGATGGGCCGACGCTGAACAACCTTGCGGTGATCCAGTGGAACGTCGAGCAGCCGGCGGTGGCGATGAAATTGTACGACCGGGCGATGACCGCTTCGCGGGTGAACAAAGCGATCCTGCAAAACGTCGCCGAGGCGATCAACGTGATGCCCGCCAATCAGAAATCCACGATCGTGGCGTCCAATGCAATGCGAAACTATGAGACGCAATTGGCGGTGTTGGCCAAGAAGATGGCACAGGAAGGACTGCATCCCTGGGGAGCAAGATGGGTGGATCAGGCCACATTGACGCGCCTGGAAGCCCTGGAGAAAGAAATCCATGAGAAGGTGACGGCACTGTCGGCTGACTACAACAAGGTCTCGAAACAGGCGGTCGACATAGACAATGACATCGAGGCTAACAAACGCACGATGCAGCAGCTGCAGAACGCCACCACCTATCGGGATGCCAAGGGAGTCACGCAGAACCGACCCCTTTCGCCGCAGTACTATGTTCTGGAACGCCGGAACGATCAACTGGCATCCAACCGGCTTCCGCTGTTTCAGAAGATGAGTGAGCTCCAATCCCAGGCGAAGCTGGCGGAACGGGAGATGCCGATCCAGAAGTATACCATGATGCAGAGTTTGATCGGGCCGGAGGGGATGCCGGTGACAACGGCGGGGGTGCAGTAAGTTCTATGCGGGCCGTCCGGCGGGTATGATGCGGGGGTAGCTTGAGTGACCAACCACTATTGATCACGAAGGATTTATGGCCGCACGGACAACCCGTCGGGAGGCGCGGGAACGCGTCATCAAATCGTTCATGGACTCGCTGGACCGGATCATTTCGCCCGATGAGGCGGTTCCGCTGCGGGGCAAGACTTTTCTGGATTGGGAGCGGCAGGCGGACGTGATGCGCAAAGCGGTCCTACCGACGCTGTTGCAGGAGCGGGCGGCAACTGGATCGACCCGCTGCTGACGGCGTTCTTCCAGGTGCAGGCGCGGATCATCGATTGGTACCACGCGGTTGAACATCTATTTGCCGGCAATCCGCATGAACAATTCCTGCAGCGGATAGGCGCTGCTCAATTGCAGGACGATTCGTCGCACGCCGGGGATCGCGATCGCGCCGATTTTCAGCAGCTTGTTCCGAATCGTGGTCACCTGCGCTTTTTCCGGTTCCGTGCCGCAGATCGCGGTGCGACGCAGTGTCTCGAGCAGGATGTACGCCAGGCTGCTCAAGTGCAGACGGAATTGATTGGCGTCGAATTTCCGGCAACTCGTGCGGTCGGCGAACAGGCCCGGTTGCTGTTCCTTGATGCGGTTTTCCATCTCGCCGCGTGCGCAATATATTTTGTCGTAGATCTCCCGGCTGGTTCCGTGCGGTGAATCTTCCTCCGGCCACGTTTTTCGCAGGCGTTTGACCTGCAGCTTCAGCAGCGCGCGGGAGTTTTTGGAGGCGTCGATGTTCGACGGGCGAAGATATGACGTCAGCAACCCACCTTTTGACGCCCAAGCGAGGTGAAATGGATCGATTTTGAGTTACAGTCTGTCCGCACAACCTTGTCTCCTTGTTAAAACTTTCAGAGTCTTGAAACCCCGAAGTTTACAAGACATAAGGTCGTTGCGCGCCTGGGGAATGAAACATATTCCAACGGAATGATGAAATATGCGGGCTAAAAATAGAGAAATTCTTGCTCCGCGTGCAACTTTCCCTCCGGCAATCCTTCTAACGATAGGTTTTGTCTTGTGGTGCCGTACCGCGAGACTACAATACCCTCGATTCGCTAACCCCAACGAAAGGCGTTCCCATGAGCCGCCTCGATCGCCATGTTTCTCTCGTGCAGAACAAGTTGACGATTCACAAGTTCGTTCAGACGCTGGCCTGGACTACGTTCTTCGCCGGGATCGCCCTTGTGCTCGGGGTGATTTTTTGGCGGGTGATGGGGAACAAGGATCTTCCGTCGGTTAAATGGTGGGTCATCGGCGGTGCGGTGATGGTCGGGGCCGTCGGTGTCTCGGCATGGATGCGTCGGCCGCAAGCCTACGAAGCCGCCGTCGCCATCGACGAAAAACTTCAGCTCAAGGAAAAGTTCAGCACCGCCCTCCGCGTTCGGCCAAGCAAAGACCCATTTGCCCTGGCCACCATCCGCGATGCTGAATCCACCGCCGATAACATTCAACTTCAACGACAATTCCCGGTGGTCTTTCCGAAGATCGGTTACGGGGCGCTGGCGATGATTGTGCTGGCGTTCACGCTGGGGCTTTGGTTGAAGCCGATGGATCTGTTTGGATATCAGGAAACGAAGAAGGAGGGGACGAAGAAGATCGATCAGGAGGTGGCGACGGCCAAGCGAAAGATCGAGCAGGCGATGGTGGCGTTTGAAACCCTGCCGCGAAACATGGCCGAGGATCCGAAGCTGAAGGCCGAGGCGAAGGCGCTCGGCGACATTTTAAAAAATCAGAAATTCGACGATCCCAACCGCATGTCCCGCAAGGCGGCGGAGGTGTTGCAGGATGTGCAGCAGGCATTGGCGGATGAGGTGGAGAAGACCCGCACGAAGGCGATGGAGCAGGAGAAAACATTCGCCGAGTCGTTTGGGGATGCCAGCGATTACAAGAGCGAGGAAGTGAAAAAGGTCGACAACGATTTGGCCAAGAACAAATTTGACAGCGCGGTGAGCGATTTGAAATCGATGGCGGACAAGTTCGATAAGATGACCGAAGAGGAAAAGGAAAAAGCCGCCGCCGACATGACCAAGCTGGCGCAGAAGTTGGAGAAGGCCGGGGAAAACCCCAAGGTGCAGAAGGACATTGAAGGCAAATTGCAGCAGATGGGAATGAGCCAACAGCAGGCGGCTCAGATGTCGCAGCAGATGCAGCAGGCGGCGCAGGGCGATCAAAAAGCGCAGCAACAGTTGGCGAATCAGGTGCAGCAGATGCAGCAGAAAATGCAGCAACAGGCGCAGCAACTTCAGCAGCAGGCGCAGGCTGGAAACCAACAGGCGCAACAGCAGTTGGACCAGTTGAAGCAACAGCAGCAACAGGTTCAACAGGCGGTGCAGGGGATGCAAGGGAAGGCGAACGCACAGGCCCAGGCGCAGCAGATGGCCCAGGCCGCCCAGCAGATGGCGCAGGCGATGCAGCAGCAGGCGCAGGCCGGTCAGCAGGGTCAGAAACCGCAGGCGGGGCAACAGGGTCAGGCGGCTCAGCAGGGTCAAAAAAGTCAACAGGGTCAGCAAGGGCAACAGGGTCAGCAAGGCCAGCAGGGGGGTCAGCAGATGGCTCAGGCGCAGGCTCAGATGCAGCAGGCCATGCAGGCGATGCAAGCGGCGCAGGCCGATGCTCAGCAGGTGGCCGCCGCTCAACAGCAGGCGATGAAGCAGGGCGGTCAACCGGGCCAGAACGGGCCACAGGGGCCAGGTCAGGGCCAAGGTCCGCAAGCCCAGCCGGTTCCGGGATCGCAGGGTGAATGGCAGGATGGCGATCCCGATCAGAACAAGGGCGGCAAGGGATTGGGCGGGGCGGGTGTTGCCGACGGCGGCCAGACCCGCAACAAGGCTCCTGCCGGTTTCGATATCAAATCCGAGCAGGATATCGGCGAGGAAAACAAAGCCGGCAAAGTGTTGGCCAACACAATGATCAAGGATAACCAGCCGATCAAAGGTCAGGCTAAACTGGGCTTGGCGCAGGTGACTGAAAGTGCACAGAAACAGGCGAGTGACGAAGTGGATGAGGACCACGTCTCCGGCCAGTCGCGAAAAGCGGCAGAGGAATATTTCCGGACGATGAACCGGGAGGCGAGTAAGAAGTGAGGGTCTGGATTGGGAAGCCGGAAACCAGAAAAAAATCAGAAATCAAAAGAGTGTGCTTTGAATAAGGTGGCATGGGCGTCTCGCCCAATGCCATCAACTTTACGTCGCTCATAACATGGCGATGCACGGTGGTTTATCGAGCTTGGCTCGCGGTTGGTTCAACTGAGGGAATCGATGTCGTG
>JANXVV010000332.1 GCA_025351525.1 Humisphaera sp.
TCCAGTTCCCGGCGCCATGGGCGGGACCATTGGCGATCTCTTTGAAATTCACCGCGACGCCGCCCATGATGAATTTCGGCGTCTCGCTTGGGAATCGCGTGTCGCGCCACCATCCCAATCCACCCTCGATGTCGGAGTAAAGATCCGCCGGCGGTTTACCGTCATATTGCGCGTGCATCCAGGTGCCGAAAAGACCGGTCTGGAAGCGATGCCCCGGATACTGCTGCAGCAGCGGCCAGGCCGCCGCGTAGAGCGAGAACCCGGCATTGAATTCCTCCGGAACCTTGTCTGAGGCGACCAGCAGATACCCCGACATCTCGGCCTTGCGGACCTCGGCGGAGGAAGTGACGCCCGCCAGCGCGATCAACAGGCCAACGACGAGTTTGAGTGGATGGGTCATGGTTGCAAATGTAGCGGATCGCAGTGAGCGGACCAATCCCCCGCGCCCCATCCACCCATGCATCCACCCGAGCGACGGTGCGGGAACGAAGGGGAAATCAGAAAGTCGAAATCAGAAAAAAGCTCGAAGGGGAGAAATGGAAGAAAGCTTGAAGTCCGGAAAGACACCAAGAGCGTTCCCGCTGGTTCGAGCTTCGCATTCTCCCCATGGCGTGATCTTTCACGAACCCATAGACTCGCCATCTTGTTCATCGGGTTGACTCTATTCTCCGCATCGTCGTTTCTGTGCTTCGGAGTCGGATACCTCGTATTCGGCCCCCTGCAGGCCGAGTTCGAGCGGTATGGACTCGGCAGCTATAGGGTGCTTGCGGCCCTCCTGCAGTTGGCAGGGGGTGCCGGACAACTCATCGGATTTATCCACCCGCGTCTGGGGGGGCTGGCCTCGGCGGGACTGGCACTGATGATGCTGATCGCGGTGGGCGTGCGGCTGAAAATCGGCGATAGCCTGATGCAGATGACTCCCGCCCTTTTGTACCTGCTGGTCAATCTCTACTTGTTCCAGGCCTCTTTTCGCCGGTGAGGACTTTTCATCTCCGGTCGGCGACCGCTCAGGCGATGGCCGCGACCGCCGCCAGGATCGACAACACGAGCATGCCCACCGCCGGAAGCGACTTTTGAGCCGGATCGCCGACCTTGAGATGCATCGCGATCGCGCCCACCATCAAAACCGCCATGCCCACGGCGGCAGGTCGCACCAACACCGGAACCCACAGGCCCACTACCAGCGCGATCGCCAGCGAAATTTTAAGGGTGCCCACCACGTACAGGGCCCAGGAGGGCAGCCCGTACGCGGCAAACTCCCCCCGCAGCGTGTTCGCCGATCCGCCGCGATAGCCCGTCGCCCGGTGATACCGCAACACCCAGACATTGAAAATGCCCAGGGCGATGATGATCTGTGCGAGCTGGCCGATGATTTTCATTTTCATTCTTTGGGGTACCTTGCGATTCAATCGTCAAAAACTGGATAACTGAATACTACCCTGTGATAAGTTGATCGCGATAGGGTTATAATGGGAAAAAAGCGGCTCGCCCTGCGGACCCTATTAAACTACAGGATGCTGATCCTCCCCACCCCGGCGGCGGAGCGAAATGAGGCGGGATCCTAGGGGCAGAGCCTCTAGAGCGTAAACCGTAAAAAAAGACTTGACATTTAAGACAGTCGCTCCCCTCATGAGTATATGGAGGGAGGGGATCGGGAATTCCAAATGCGATCGTCCTTCTGAAATCCAGTGCCCGCTTCCGCCGGCCGTGGATTTGCGTATACTCGCCGCCCCTATGGCATTAGAAGTTGGCATCGTCGGTCTTCCAAACGTCGGCAAAAGCACACTGTTCAACGCGCTCACTGCGGCGGGGGTGCTGGCGGCGAATTATCCCTTCGCCACGATCGACCCGAACGTCGGCGTGGTCAGCGTCCCCGACGCCCGGCTGGGCATCATCCGCCAATTCATTCAGACCGAAAAAATCATCCCCGCCCAGGTGCGCATCGTCGATATCGCCGGCATCGTTCGCGGGGCGAGCACGGGTGAGGGTCTCGGCAATAAATTCCTCACGCACATTCGAGAGGTCGACGCGATACTGCACGTCGTCCGCTGTTTCGGCGGCGGTGACATCATCCACGTGGAAGGCAGCGTCGATCCGCTTCGGGACATCGACACCATCGACACCGAACTGGCGCTGGCGGATTTGGAAACCGTCAGCTCATCGCTCGATAAAGCCGAGCGGTTGGCAAGAACCGGGGACAAGGAAGCGATCATCAAGGCGGAGATTTTGAAGAAGTGCAAGGTGGTGCTGAACGAAGGCAAGCCGGTGCGCGGGATTGAATTCGATGCGGAGGAAAAGAAGCTGGTGAAGTCGCTCGGTCTGATCACCGCGAAAAAAGCGCTGTATGTGGCGAACGTGGATGAGAATGATGTTCACGGACAGGGACCGTTGACGCAAAAAGTTCGCGAGCGCGCCAGGATCGAGGGAGGCGTGGTTGTCCCCGTCTGCGGCAAGCTCGAGGCGGAGCTTTCGGAACTGGCGGAGAACGATCGTAAAGAGATGCTCGAGAGTTTGGATCTGACGGAGCCGGCCTTGGCGACCCTCGCGCGGGAGGCTTACAAATTGCTGGGCCGACAGAGTTATTTCACGGCCGGGCCCAAGGAAATCAGGGCATGGGAAATAGCCGTGGGTGCCACCGCGCCGCAGGCGGCAGGGGTGATTCACAGCGATTTTGAGCGAGCCTTTATTCGGGCGGAAATTTATGCCTTGGACGATCTTAAGCAGTACAAGAACGAACCGGCGATCAAGGCCGCGGGGAAAATGAGGGCGGAGGGGAAGGCGTATGTGATGAAGGATGGGGACATCGCGCATTTCCTGACGGGGGCGTGATGGGTCGCCGAAAGAAGATAGCGACCCCGGACCTCAAATCGACAAGTCGTGCTGTAACGTCCGAGCGCCAAATTTAATTGCATTCGATATGATTGCACTTATTTCAAATCCGTCTCGAACTACTTCCCTTCCGGCTCCCCGCCCTTTTCATCTTTCTCATCCACATCCCACGTCTGGGCATCGCCTCCAACCAGATAGATGCTGTTTTTGCCGCCTTTTTTCGCGCCGAACGTCAGCGCGCGATCCGCCGCCTCGACCAGTTCGGTGACGCTGCGGCCATCCCA
The DNA here is from genome assembly GCA_025351525.1 of Humisphaera sp. Taxonomy (GTDB): domain Bacteria; phylum Planctomycetota; class Phycisphaerae; order Tepidisphaerales; family Tepidisphaeraceae; genus JANXVV01. Next base: position 3,114 of record JANXVV010000332.1, read on the forward strand.
CGGGAAACTCGCAAGGCCGCCGCTGATCGTCAGGCTTCCCCGGCCACTCGCACCCAGGCCATTGAACTCACTGGTGGCGATGGCTTTGCGGAATCGCTTCAGAATCTGCAGCGGTTCGAGCGGCACACGGCCATGCGCAACGGGCTTGGCGGGATCTTTAGGTTGGCGAGGGAGCTCCTTTTCCCAGAACACCACCGCAAATTCGTCGCCGCCGATGCGCGCTACCAGATCGTGCTCACGGCAGCATTTCCGCATCAAGCCGGCGGTTTCCTTGAGGATGTTGTCGCCCATGGCATGGCCGCACTCATCGTTGTATTTTTTGAAATTGTCGATGTCGAACAAGAGCAGAGTGACCTGGAAACGCATCGTTTTGGCGCGCTCGATGATCGACGCCAGAAACATTTCAAAATGACGGCGGTTGTACACGCCGGTCAACTGATCGGTGATCGCGAGTTTGTAAAGGCGGTTATATCGATCCTGCAAAGTGACGGCCTTGCCCAGCGCGGCGGCGGTCTGCGAAAGGAAATGCCGTGCGATCGCCGGATCCACTTCCGATCGAATCCCCAGATGCAGATGCCCGACGGATTCATTCCCCATCCGGACCGGCAATGACTGTACGGCATAAAAATCGTCGACGGAGAGCGGTTCGCGATTGACGGGTTGATAGATCAATTGAAAGCCCGGAGCAATGATTGCGTTGATCGCCTTGATAGCCATCGCCGGAGCCGCGCCCGGGCTTTGGATCAACGCATCCAGCATCACCTCGGCCAGGGACACGGTTTGCAGAACGGACGGGGCGGGGACATTTTTCCTGAGGCTTGAATCCACTGATGCGGATTCGCTCGAGGTCCCGACTTGACCGTTTTCATCGTGAGCAGCGTCGTGATGTTGCACCACCCGCACGATCGGCGTGCCGAAAATCTGCTGCAGCTCAGCGGGATTGGGCGGGGTGATGATGTAGTCGTCGCACCCAAACTCGAGCATTTTTCGGGAGACCGGTTCGAGCGTGGGATGACCGAACAGAATCACCCGCCCCTCGCCGGCGAGTTGTCGAAGCGCGCGGACGGCGGCTTCGGGGCGACGTTCGATGGGTTCGGCGTTGGCGACGACGGCGCTGTAGCCGTTGCCGGCCAATTCGGCAATCGCCGCAAACACATTGTCCACCCGCGTCACCCGTGCGGTGGGCGCGGCCTGCGACAGGGCGGGCTCCATTTCACACCGGATGTCGCCGATCAGGAGAATGTGTTCTTGTGCCAGACGGATCATGATTCAGTCACTTTCCGCTTGAATCGTCGCCGGGGGCTCCGCCAGCAGCGCTCGAAGCTCCTCGATGCTGAGCAGCGGTTCACCGGTGGAATCGTCGAGGTACAGATCGACGTGCGACGGCGTAGTTTCCGGTTCGATCATCCCCGCACCGCGCGATTCCGCCGACATTGCCCCGTTCGCCGGCGGGGTATATTTCGGGGCGGAAATGGGGGAAACGGAAGCGGGCGATAACAAGGGCACGGTCGCCGTGCGATGCCAGCCGTCTTCGTTGAGCAACCCATCGGCCCCGCACCGCATCGCTTCCGCCAGTGCAGCGGCCCGGCCATCGGTCAACGTCAACCACACCTCCACGCGAGGCCAGATTTGCTTGACCGCCACGATGTACTGTAACTCCTCGCGATAGAAACTATTGAGGCTGACGACCACCGCGCCATACACCTGCGGCTGGCGTGCCAACTCGACCATCGCCGAATAGGGATCTTCCACAGGGTCGCATTGGAAACCAAGTCGTTCGAGAAGTTGCAACGATTCCGATCGGCAACTTTCGTTGCCGATGAGCAATGCCCGGCCTGAAGGTCGATTGACTGATAATTGGAGCCCGGACATCCCACTCCATCGCGGTAAATGTACATCGATAAACCGTATGAATCATACCCCGTGAATGAGCGGTTGCAAAGCGGCAAATCAGGTTGCCAGAGCAGTTTTCATATTGATATAGCGGCATTCGGACGAAGTGCCGCCGGTGCCCCCACCGGCGGTCTTCAGTCTTCGACGCGGGATTCCGCCGGTGAGGGCACCGGCGGCACTTTATTGCAGATACCGTTCCAGACGCTGCACCATCGTGAAACATGCTTTAAAAGCGGGAATTCGTCCGGCAAAGCAGGCCAAGGGATTGATACTTCGCTTCCTAACCTTTCAGCGATTCGAAGGTCTTCATAGATGTACCAGACATTTGAGAAACAAAGCAATTAACTTGAAAGGTGATTCATGCGATACGGTTTAATGACTTCGTTGGTGTTGAGCCTTGGCGCTTCCGCCGCGATTCCTTCCTTGGCCAAAGCCCATGAGATTTGTCGGATTGATGAGCCAAATCGTGGGGATCGGTATGAGGATCGACGGGACGATCGGCATGAAGATCGGCATCGAGATCGGAACTACATCGAGGATCTGAGCATCCGCGATCTGCCGGGCCGGGTGTTGGATCGGGTCGATGAGTATCGTCATGGCCGGCGGATCGAGGCCGCGCAATTGGTGCATGATGAGGACAACGCGTTCTATCGCGTGCGGATCGACGACCGCGACCACGGCGATTTTTATCTGGAGGTCGCCTCGAACGGTCACCTGCTCCGTCGCGTCAATCGATGAAAAATTGATCGGGTAGGAGGGGGCCTTGCGGCCCCCGTCCTCCCACACCACCGGACGTACTCATCGTATCCGGCGGTTTCTTCTAACGGTTTAACAGAATATATCTCTCGGTCAGGCTCGCCAGGCTTAGAGATTTAAACC
>JANXVV010000193.1 GCA_025351525.1 Humisphaera sp.
TGCCGAAGGCACGCGTTTTTCGTTGCAAAAAAGAAACGCGTGCCTTCGGCACAGCCGCTAAAAGTTCAAATTCACTCAACCAATTCAGCTTTCCGCCTGCTCATATACCACCGCATCCCGCCCGCTGCCGTGGCCGGTCAATGCCTTCACGATCCGATCGATATGCACATGCCCGTTCTCCAGATACACCGCGTATTTGTCCTGCGTGCCGCCGGTCACCGTGCCGGCCAGATAGATCCCGGGAACGTTGGTCTCCATCGTTTCCTCATCAAACGTCGGCGTCTGGCAATCCCCGGTCAGTTCCACACCCGCCAATTCGCAGAGCGTCATATCGGCTTCGTAACCGATCGCCGCCAGCACGAAGTCCGTCGGCACCTCGGTCAACTCGCCATTCACATTCTCTAAGGTCACGGCGGCAGCGGTGATGCGCAATGGCCGAGTGCCGAAATAACCCTCGATCGCCCCGCTGTTCAGCAGGCCGCTGATTTCCGGCATGATCCAGTACTTTACGCTCCGGGCATCCAACTTCGCACGGCGATAGCTGATGCTCACATGCGCGCCCGCGTGATGGCAGCGCAGCGCCCACTCGATCGCCGAATTCTTCCCGCCGATGACCAGCAACCGCTTTTGGAAGTACGCGTGCGGATCCTCCAATCGATCGCTCACATGCGGCAGCGAATCCCCGGCGATGTCCAGCTTGCGCGACCTGGCCGTGCCGCCCGTCGCCAGCACCAGCCGCCGGCAGGCATACCGCCGTTCCCCGGCCAGCCCGCGCGTGAGCAGCGAGAATCCCTCGCGCAGCCGCTCGATATAGATCACCGGTTCATACGTGTTGACCTTCAGGTCGTACTGCTGCACCACCGTGCGCAGATACGCCAGGTATTGCTCGCGCGTGCATTTGTTCTGATCCGGCGTCTGCAGCGGCACCCCGGCGATGGCGATTCGATCGTTCGAGCTAAAAAACCGCGTCTGCGGCGGGAACCAACTGATCGTGTCGCCGATCTGCTTGGCATCAAACTGAAGGTAGTCGACCCCCTCCTTTTTCAACGCCACCGCCAGTTCCAGACCGATCGGACCGGCACCGATGACAATGACTTCCGCACTGTATTCCGTGGTCATCATACCCGCATGATAGTGCGGCCCACGGCGATTGTCCCTACAATCCCCACCTATGTCATGGATGAGCTTTCGCCGATTTTCGATATGCGTTTTATTGATCGCTCCGGTTCTCGCCGGCTGCACGAATAAAAACGTGCGATTCAATGATGCCAACGTGCCGTTGGAGCAGCGGGTTCATAACCACACGCGGGCGTCGACGGTGCTGGAGCGCAGCCGTCCCGCCTCCAATCACAGCGGTTATTTCGTCGGCATCGCCATCAGCGGCGGCGGGTCGCGCTCGGCCAACTTCGCCGCCGCCGGTCTGTTGCAGCTTCAGCGCATCGGCCTGCTGCAAAAGGCCGACTACCTCTCGTCCGTCAGCGGCGGGTCGCTCACCGCCGCCTACTACTGCGCGAGCGATGACCAAGCCTGGAACCCCGAGCGCGTGCAGACGCGGATGTCCCACCCTTTCGCCCGCGATCTGATCGTCAAATTCCTGATGCCCTGGACGATGGCCACCCTCTTCTTCACCGATTACGACCGCAGCGATCTTCTGGCCGAGTCCTTCCAATCCACCCTCTTCTCGCGGGATGGCCACGGCCTGACGTTCGCCGATCTCCGCCCCGACCGCCCCCGCCTGCTCATCAATTCCACCGACCTTCAATCGGGCCGCAAATTCATCTTCTGCGATGACAGCTTCGATGAATTGAACAGCGATCTGGCGAAGTACCCGCTGGCCTGGGCCTGCGCTGCGAGCGCTGCGGTGCCGGTGCTGCTGCATCAGGTGACGCTGCGGGATTACTCGACCATCTTCAAGCAGTACCGCCATTTCATCGACGGCGGCATCGCCGACAACCTCGGCATCCAAAGCCTGGTCGAAGTGTACGATAGCCAGACCCAGACCGCCGCCGCCGAACACCGTCCCCCACCCTATCCCAAAGGCGCGATCTTCATCGTCATCGACGCCAAAACGCGCTTCAACGCCAAACTTTCCGACAAGGGGGACATCGGTTTCCTCGAGTCGCTGGAGTTCGGATCCGGCCTGACCAGCACCGCCCTTCTGTCCCGCGCCAGCTCCGCCTCAATGGCCGAGTTGATCGTGAAGTATTCGCCCGCCGACACCACCGCCGAGGTGTTGCGTCAGCACATCGCCGACCTCGAAGCCAACGGCTATCTGAAAACCGAAGACCGCGACCGCCGTCCCGTCCACATCATCCACTTCGCCCTGTCGCAGGTGAACAACCTCGGCAAAACCCCCTTCCAGGGTTTCAGCGAAAGCCTGGACAACATCGCCACCTATTTCAATATCGACGCCACCGATGCCTACAACCTCTATCAGGCGGCGGACCTGCTGATGAAGGAGAAGTATGAGGCGATTCTGAAGCCGCTGGTGAAGGAATTGGACGGCGAACAGCGGATAACGAATGACGAATGACGCTTGGCCCAGAACGAGAAACGGGGCGAGAATGCCGGATGCCTCCGCCCGGCATTTCCGGATTGAATCTCCCTGCGGATGGGTGTCTCCACAGTATCACCGCGCGGCCACGTCCCGATCAGTGACTCTTTCGAGGAGAAGAAGGTGAATCCGAAGACCCGTAGCGTCGACCCCGCATCGCGTGGCGATGCAGTATGGGGGGAGCGGGTGCGCGATCTTGCATCTCGGCGGGTTGCGCGGGATCGAAGGAAGGGGTCGGGGCGAATGGCGGTCCGATAAAAGGGGCTTGCACCCGAGCAGGAAACGCCCGTCCCGGAATATCGCCCTTCTCGGGGGTTTAAGGGGGGATCACGACTGCTGGCGCAGTTCCCCGGAAACTTTCCCGGACACTCGGGAAGGTCTCCCGGACACTCGGGAAACTTTCCCGGACACTCGGGAAACTTTCCCGGACACTCGGGAAAGTCTCCCGGACACTCGGGAAACTTTCCCGGACACTCGGGAAAGTCTCCCGGACACTCGGGAAAGTCTCCCGGACACTCGGGAAAGTCTCCCGGACACTCGGGAAACTTTCCCGGACACTCGGGAATCGCCCGGGCGAGATCGGCGAGCCTTCATTTTGGATCCGGGGGAACCGCGGTTTTGAGGTCCGCCACCCACGCCGCCGCTTGACGGAATGGGCACCCTCGCTATCCTACTCTGCTGATTCAATCGCCGGTCTGCGGGCGGTCGGGCGCGGAATTCGCGTCCGATCGTCTGAAACCTCGACCGGCGATTGGACGTAATCTCCTCTTCGGGCCGATCGCACGGATGGCGAAATCGCCGGAAGAGGGTTGTCCCGCTTCGCCCTTCGACAAGGCGGGGTTTCCGAAGGAGCCGGTATGAAAACGAAGTCATTTTAACGCCTTTTGCTGACCGAATCCCTGCACGGTCAGTACGAGCGGACCGTGCGGCGAGATGAAATACACTTGCCGGGGGACTCTCCCCCATCGCGGCCCATCCCATCAAATGTCAGTTGTCAGCGGTCCGTTGTCAGTTGCATCTGGCAATCCGGATGATGATCGCTGTACGATTGACAACGGACGACTGACCCCTGAACTCTCACCCCCGACAAGGACTCAAAAATGGCCCGCGACCTCACCAAAATCAGAAACATCGGCATCGCCGCCCACATCGATGCCGGCAAGACGACCACCTCCGAGCGAATCCTGTATTACACGGGGCGCATCCACAAGATCGGCGAAGTGCATGAAGGCACCGCCACGATGGACTTCGATCCGGAAGAGCAGAAGCGCGGGATCACCATCAACTCCGCCGCGACGTTCTGCGAATGGGACCGCAACGGGGAGATGTACAACATCAACCTGATCGACACGCCGGGGCACGTCGATTTCACGGTGGAGGTGGAACGCTCCCTGCGCGTGCTCGATGGGGCCGTCGCGGTGTTCGATGGGAAGGAGGGCGTCGAGGCGCAGTCCGAAACCGTCTGGCGACAGGCCACCAAGTACAACGTCCCGCGCGTCTGCTTCATCAACAAGATGGACAAGGTCGGGGCGGATTACGACTACTGCTACAAGAGCATCCTCGACCGTCTCGGCGCACCGGCCATTCCGGTGATGATCCCGGACGGGCAGGCGGACACGTTTAAAGGCCTGATCGACCTGATTCGCGGCGTCGGCTATTACACCGATCTGACGGATGAGAAGGACCAGGGGAACACGATCGTCGAGAAGCCGATCCCCGAGCACATGAAGGAAAAGTACGAGTACTACCGGGCGATCATGCTCGAGAAGATCGCCGAGCTCGATGATGCGTTGATGGACAAATATCTGACCGACCCGAACTCGCTTCAGGAAGATGAGCTGCGGGCGGCCCTTCGCAAGGGCACCATCGCCTTCAAGGCCCATCCCCTGTTCTGCGGGTCGGCGTACAAATACGTCGGCGTTCAGAAGTTGCTGGATGGCGTCATCGACTACCTGCCCTGTCCGCTGGACATGCCCCCGGCCATCGGCACCGATCCGCGCGACAAGGACAAGGTCATCGAGCGGAAACGAATCCCGTCGGAACCGTTCTGCGGCCTGGCCTTCAAGATCGTCGACGATCAGCACGGCACGCTCACCTACGTCCGCATCTACAGCGGCAAGCTGGTCAAGGGCACGCGCGTGTTGAATGCGAACAAGAACACGCGGGAGAACGTCAGCCGAATGTTCCAGATGCACGCCGAGGATCGGCTGCCGCGCGATGAGGCGGAGGCGGGCGACATCATCGCGGTCATCGGCGTGAACGAGGCCAACACCGGTGACACGCTGTGCGATCAGGATCATCCGATCATCCTCGAACGCCCGAGCTTCCCGGAGCCGGTCATCAGCATGTCGATCGAACCCAAGAGCGGTGCCGACAAACAGAAGCTCGGCGAGGCGCTCACGAAACTTCGCCGGCAGGATCCGACCTTCCGCGCCAAGTACGATGAGGAGACCGGCGAGACGATCATCGCCGGCATGGGCGAGCTGCACCTTGAAATCCTGAAGATGCGTCTGACCCGCGATTACCGGGTGGAAGTGAACGTCGGCAAGCCGAAGGTGGCGTACAAGGAGGCCATCACCAAGAAGGCCGAGGCGCGCGGCAAGCACGTCAAGCAGTCGGGTGGTCGCGGCCAGTTCGGGGACTGCACCATCTCGATCGAACCGTTCGACGGCATGGACAAAGCCACCGGCAAGCCGCTCGAACCCGATGTGCTCAAAAAGCTCAACTGGGAGGATGGTGTGGCGTTCGAGAACAAGGTCTTC
>JANXVV010000221.1 GCA_025351525.1 Humisphaera sp.
TCTTCCTCATCGGGCTGGTGCTGGTCATCGTCAATATGCGCTGGCGAAAGCGCGTGCGCTTTGGCGGGGTGCTTCTCTACATCATCGGCGCGCTGCCGCCTCTGGCACTTCATGCGGTGTTGACGATACCGTTGACGGGCAATGTGCTCCCGCCGACCTATCACGCAGAATGGGTCTCGCACGAATCGCGGTCGATGCTGGATCTGGCGGACGACGAAGCAGTCATCCAGGATGGTTGGTTGCATTCCAGCGTGCTTCATGCGGAACTAGTGCTTGGCGCGCTCGTCGGTTCACACGGTATTTTCAGCCATTTCCCGGTGCTTATTTTGGGCGTGATGGGGATCGCCCTGGTGCTGCGCCGTCATTGGCCGATCGCGACCAAGACAATGGCGGCCGTGACACTGGCGGGGGCGGGCATGATCGTGCTGGGATTTGTCTTCCTGCGCGCCAACTGGACGGCCGGCATGTTCGGCCCGCGCTGGGCAATCGTGTTTTTGCCTTTGCTGCTGTTCTGGGCCGGGGCATGGCTGCGAAGGAGACATCATCCGCTGACCTGGTGCATGGCCGCCTTGTTGCTCGTGTTCAGCGTCGGCGTCTCACTGCTGGGCACAGCGGCACCTTTCATCAGCGCACCCGGAAAATACACGGCGGCGGCGGCGCTCAAGCAATTACTTCATCCCGACGGCCCGGTGATGGAACGACCGATCATGGCGAGCAATTGAATGATGGCGCCGGTCACGCCATTCACAATCTTAATCGAGACAAGTACATTGATTCGATGAACGATCGGACCCGCCAACGCTGCGCCCTGCCGGCACTGACGGGTATCGCCGCCCTGGTCTTTCTAACGGGGATCGGCTGGGGGCTTCCATCGCGGGCGGTGGATCCTTATCTCTTCGGCACGGTTCCTCCCTGGACCGGTGCTGAAATTTTTCGCCTGGCCGGTGATCGACCGAGCGATCCGCAGCGCGGCGCGGATGTCGCGCTGCATCCCATTGAAGATCGCGCGCACGCCGTCCTTCTCAATAGAACCGACCGGCAGCGGGCCGAGATCGTTCGGCGGTATCGGCTGTACAGCTATCAGCCGGATGAGATGCTGACGCTGATGTCGCTGGCCGGCATGAACCCGCGCGCAGGCGATCTGGATCCCCGGCTCTATTATTACGGGGGACTCTTCATCTATCCCTTCGGGGCCACCCTCAAGTTCGCTTCGATGATCGGGCTCGTCGATCTGCGGTCTAATCTCGTCTACTACCTCGATCATCCCGAAGCATTCGGGCGTTTTTACATCGTCAACCGATTCATCGTCGCGATGTGGGGCATTGTCGGGGCTTGGGTGGTGTATGCGTTGATGAAGCGCCTTACCCACGGCTTGGTTTTCCCCATGCTGGCCGGGATCGGATACGTGCTGCTACCGGTCGTGGTGAACATGTCCCATGAGGGAAAGCCCCATCTGCCGGGCACGGTGCTGATGTTGCTCACGGTGCTCATGGCGGACACCTACGTGCGGACGGCCCGCCGGCGGTGGGCCATTTTCGCCGGTGCCATGGCGGGGGCTTCGACGGGAATGGTCGTCTACGCACTGCTCGTATTCCCACTGCTGCCGGTGATGACGCTGATGGTTCGCCACAGTGCGCGGAAGCGAATGAGGCTGAGCGCCTTGGCCGTCGCGATGGGAATCATCATCTACTTTGTCACGAATCCCTACGTCGCGATCAATCTCATCACGAACCGCGCGGTGCTTCGCTCGAACTTCGGCAACGCGACGAGTGTGTATCACGTGGGTGGACGGCTGGGCGGGATGGCGAATGCCATTCAGTTGATGATCGAAGGCGCTTCACCGGGAGTGGTGGCGGTGGGACTGACCGCGGCGGCATGGGCATTGATTCGATGGCGCCGCGCTGCGCCAAGTTCGCTGGCCTTGCTGCTGGCCATCCCCGCCGGTTTGCAGTTGATTCAATTCATGGCTCTGGCAAGCGGTAAACGCGGGGACTATGGTCGCTTCGCTATCTTTTTCGATATCGTCCTGCTGATGGCCGCGGTGACGGGACTCGCGAAGTTGAATCGCGGACGGGCGATTGCTTCGGTTATTTTGCTGGTAACCAGTATTGGTTTTTCGGGTGGCCGGTATCTGATCGGGTTCATCCGGGATTGTCAGCCGGTGACCAGCCGCCTGATCGCGGCGGAACGAATTCGCAATGAGATCAACTCCGGCGCGCGATCGATACACATCGGGGCGGAACCCGCACCCTATTCGCTGCCGCCGGTCGATCTCTTCCAATGTCAATTGATGCTCATGCCGCCCGAAACGCGCGTGGCTCTTCGCGGAAGACAAGGCGATCTGATAATCCCGGCGGCGGATGACATGGATTGGCAGGGCGAAATCTCCGCGCGCCGCCGTGTGGAGGCGATGGTCCCGTATCGATCTTTCCCGCCGCCTGCGATCAGTTGGGCGGATCGGTCGTTCAGTGTTTTCCTCGCGGGAAAAGACGAGAGAGATTCGGACGGGAATTAAAAAAGAGTGAGCCGCAAAGACGCAGGGAGCGCAAAGGAAAACGCAAAGAAGAATTTTTCTTTGCGTTTTCCTTTGCGTCTTTGCGTCTTTGCGCCCGCATTTTCTGAATGAATGAGAGGGGCAAACAGAATGATTACAATTCAGGTTTAGCCAGCACCGCGCCGGTATCCGCGCTGGTCACCTGGGCGGCGTATCTCGCCAGATACCCGTAGTCCACCTTCGCCGGATGGCGCCTCCACGCAGCCTTGCGCGTGGCGAGTTCCTCCTCCGACACCAGCAGTTCCAACGTGCGAGCGGGGATGTCAATTTTGATGATGTCGCCGCTCTGCACGAGGGCAATCGGCCCGCCCGCCGCCGCTTCCGGGCTGACGTGCCCGATGCACGCTCCCCGCGTCGCGCCGCTGAAACGGCCATCGGTGATCAGCGCGACGGATTCGCCCAAACCTCGCCCCATGATGCTTGAAGTTGCCGACAGCATTTCCTGCATGCCCGGCCCGCCGCGCGGGCCTTCGTAGCGGATGACGACGACATCGCCGCTCTTCACTTGTCCATCGAGCACTCCCTCGGCTGCCGACTCCTCGCTCTCAAAAATCACCGCCGGTCCGCTGAACTGGTGCATGCTCGGATGCACCGCGCCCGTTTTCAGGACCGATCCATTGGGCGCAAGATTGCCGAACAGCACCGCCAGGCCACCCTTCTCGCTGTACACATTCGTCAGCGGGCGAATCACATCCGCATCTTTGACTGTCGCATCGGAGATGTTGTCGCCGAGCGTTTTGCCGGTGACGGTGATGCATTCCAGATTGAGCGTACCCGGCTTGCCTGCCAGTGTTTTAAGGATCGCCCCGATGCCGCCGGCACGGTCGACATCTTCCATGTGATACTTGCCGGAAGGCGCAACCTTGCAGATGTACGGCACGCGGGCCGAGACTTCATTGAGATGAGCGAGATTGAAGGGCCGCCCCGCTTCGATCGCGATCGCCAGCATGTGCAGCACGGTGTTGGTCGATCCGCCCATCGCCACATCGAGCGCAAAGGCATTCTCGAAAGATTTGTGCGTGAGGATGTCGCTTGGGCGAATGTTCCGCTCGACCATTTCCATGATCGCCTGGCCCGCCCGCTTAAATAGCTTGTCCCGGCCAGGGTCCGTCGCCAGAACAGACCCATTGCCCGGCAGCGCCAATCCCAATGCCTCGCACAAACAATTCATGCTGTTGGCGGTGAACATCCCCGAGCAGGATCCGCAGGTCGGGCAGGCGTTTTCCTCAATGTCCTGCAACTGTTCGAGGGACATTTTCCCCGCCGACACTTTACCGACCGCTTCAAACACCGTCGCCAGATCGATCGCCTCGCCGGTCTTGCTCTTGCCGGCGTTCATCGGCCCCCCGCTGACAAACACCGCCGGGATGTTCACCCGCGCCGCCGCCATCATCATGCCCGGCACGATCTTGTCGCAGTTGGGGATGCACACCACGCCATCAAAACAGTGGGCCCGCAGCATCGTCTCGACGCAGTCCGCGATCAACTCACGGCTGGCCAGCGAATACTTCATGCCCCCATGCCCCATCGCGATGCCATCGTCTACGCCGATGGTGTTGAACTCGAACGGGATGCCGCCCGCTTCATAAATAGCCGCCCGAACTTTCTTGCCGACCACGTCCAAATGGGCATGCCCCGGCACGATCTGCACGAACGAATTAGCCACCGCGATGAACGGCTTATCGAAATCCGCCTCCGACCGAATCACGCCGGTGGCGCGCAGCAGGCTGCGGTGAGGGGCGCGGATCGTACCTTTTTTGATGGTGTCGCTGATGGCCATGGTCTTGGTCTCCTGAACCGGGGATTGTAGCAGAACCGTGGGGGCGCGGCGAGAGGAGGCGGGGCGCGATTTCGCTGAGGGGCATGCTATTGTGTACGCTCGCCAGATTGTAGTAGCGTTTTCGATCAAAACGAGAGATGTATCGCGTTGGAAACAATCGGGTCGCGATGCCGACCCTACAGGATTCCGCATTAAAGCACTTTCCTTCCGCGCCGCCAGCTCACCGACCCGCGAAAGACACGCCCACGCTCCGCGCGGGACCATGGCACTCCAGAGCCACGCCACCCGCCGCTCGGAGATCACCCTTTTGGCGCTGGATCAAACAGTAGTCGTTGACGGCTGGTTTCTGGATACTTTTTCGCGAAGGCTCGATCGAATGCCTTCATTTCGTGCTCGTGATGCGAGAGAAACCACTTCTTATGGTTTACCTTATACTCGTCCCGAATCGCAGGATTATTCAGATCCTTCGGAATGCGCTTCATTCTTGGATCAATGCTGTCAAAACCCTTGAATGCCTCGCCCAATCGCGTCCGGGCAAGCGCGATGTAATCTGCTGACAGTTCGATTCCAATCGAATCTCGGTTGAGCTGTTGGCAAACCCACAAGGTTGTCCCGCTCCCGGCAAACGGGTCGAGAACCAGATCGCCTTCGTTTGAGGAAGCAAGCACCATCCGCTCCGCAAGTCCCTCTGGCTTCTGCGTTTGGTGAGGCGTCCGGCTTTCCTGGCAATAATGCACGTGGGAGAACTCCCACACATCGCCAGGGTTTGCCCCACGCATGTTGTTGACCGACCTGTAAAACTTCTGAGGCACACGCACGGCGTCCAGATTAAACGTAAAATCCGCGCTCTTCGTAAAGAAGAAAATGTCATCGTGACGCGGCGAAAACCCCTTCGTCCGCCCCATTCCCTGAGTGTAGAACCAGCAAATCCAGCTATTGAAGTTAAGGTGCAGTTCATCCTCCATGATCTGAAACAAATGAGAGATGAATCTGAATCCCGCGAATGCACGGTTGCCCGCTCCGCTTGCCCATCTCGATGGTGATCAGATCGCCGTGGTTCACAACAAAACTTTACGAGTCGGAGGTACGGAGTCAACGTCGGTGGGCGCGATGCTCGTGACGAAAATCGCAACACGCAAACGAGTCATTAAACGGCACCCTTGAACGATGA
>JANXVV010000226.1 GCA_025351525.1 Humisphaera sp.
GCCGCCCACTTTCACCGACCATAGTTTCTTCGGTCCCTCGGCGGGCCATTGCGTCATCAGATCCGTCTCGCGGCTGATGCCGTCGCCATTGGGCCCGCGCCATTTGGGCCAGTCCTCCGCCCGTGCGGCGACGATCGACGAGAAAGTGAATACACCGGCCAGAAGTAGATTCAGTTTCATTTTTGAAAAATACACAGTGGTCTCCAAGTGATTGGTGCGAAAGTTGTAGTTATTTTGTAAGCACTGAAAAGTACAAACTAAGAGCTTTTAAAACTTCCTTGTTCTCCCGAATTTGAAACGTCAGTTGTGGCACGGGCTTCCAGCCCGTGTTGGCGATCCAGTTATGAAAGACTTCATAAATCACGCTCTTTTACGCAGATGCCCGTCAACACGGGCTGGAAGCCCGTGCCACGACTGAGATTTCAAACTTCGAATCACAATGAGCTTTTAGTAGCTCAAAATCCACTATTCCGCCCGCAAATCGGCGGCGGTGATGTTCTTTCCGCCAAACCAGATCGTCACGACCAGTGATAGTAGGCCGACGGCCAAGACGCCGAGCAGCGTCAAGAGCAGTTGGAACAGATGAATCTGTCGTCCCGCTTGTACCAACGCCGGCAGCATTGCGATGAGGGCGCAGACGGTTCCGATGGCCAGGCCAAGCAACAGCAACATCGCGTTTTCCGCCAGCACCATCCGCAGGCGGTCGACGCGCCGAAAACCGATCGCCGCCAGCATGGCCAATTCCGCTTTTCGTTCGATGAGCCCGCGAAGCAACACAACCGCCAGGCCTACGGTTCCGAGCAAGAGGCCGAGCGAGCCTAACACCTGGAATGTGGAAAGATAAGCGTTCTGCACGTTGCCGTACATTGCCAGAATATCCGTTGTCCTATCGACGGTCACGGAAAAATCCCCGAGTTCACTTGCGAGCATCGTGGCCGCCGCCGCTTCATCCTTCGGCTTCACGTCGATCATTACCACCCCCGCGCCGCTTTGTGAGGGAAACAGGCGGACGAAGTTCGACTCCGCCATCAGCAATTCGCCTTGAAACACGCTCCCGGCCAGGGTGGCAACCAACACCAGCTTCTGCTTCACGCCCGTTTGGTCGATGACCTCGATGGACTGGCCAAGCCCCAGATGAAGGATGTATTCCGCCGTCTCATCGTCGGCGATCACGGGGATGCCCTCTTTCACTACAGGGGCGTCCTCCAGAAGTGTCCACGCGTTTTGGACTTTAGCAACACTTCTCGCGAACGAGAAAGCGGATCGCGAAATCATTTCAGGCGGCACGGAAAGGATGGTAGGGCTGCCGGGCTTGGTGAGGTTGAGGCAACTGATGTCCTCGCCGGCCCAGCGGCGCATCGGGGTGAATTCAAGCCGCGACCAGAGAGGATCGTCGGCGTTGCGGACGGCCAGCACATCCCTCCCGGCGGCGGTGTTCAGATCGCCGAGCAGAGGAATGTCCGCCTGCGCCATCAACCGAAATCCGCCCGCGCCAGATTTTTTTTCTCCGGTTTCCTCCCGTGCTTTGCCGCGCATGGCGGCGACGGTGACCAGCGTGAATGTCGCAAATGCAATCAATCCCATGGTCAAAACGCTGCGCGCGGTGTGACGAGAGGCATTTCGAAATCCCAATGAGGAAAGGGAGTCGCTGATCGATGAGCCGTGTTGCGGGCGGAGTCGGCCGGTCATCAGAATCAGCGACGCGATCAGCAGCAAGGTTCCCCCGCCCAAAAATGCCTCCTGAGGGGAAATGGCTTTCAGCACTCCACAAACCAGCATGGCAACGCCGAGTAGCAGGAAGGTCCAACCGATGCGCATTCCCCATCTGCCGCGCGCTTTCATTCCCAGCGTTGGCGTGGCCCAACCCCCTGCCAGCAGGGTGCTCGCCGGCGTTCGACCGACGCGCCAGACTCCCCACAAAATCGCCAGTGCCGCCATGACGAGGCTGGTGACGAAGCCATAGATCAATGTCGTCGGCAACACATGGAGGTGCATCGCCGAGGTTCCGACCGCGCCAAACCACCAGGTGCGCAGGCCGGCCATCATCAATGCGGTGTACCCGACGGCAGCGCCAAGACCGATCGACGCCCCGACCCCCGCGACGATCATTCCCTCTTGAAGCGCCATCCATCGCAGTGCTTTGGGCGTGTAGCCGATTGCCGCCAGCAGCCCGAGTTGCTTTGCCCGCTGTTCGATGTTGAGTCGGAAGAGCATCGCGACCAGCAGCACAGCGGCGGCGATGAGGAAGAAGCTGAAGTAGATGAACAGCTCGGCGAAATCCGTGCTGCCGTTGCTGGCCGCCAACTGTTCGGCGCGGATCGGGCGGAAGCTCATGCCCATCGTCGCGGGATCGATTTGATGGAGCAGTTCCGCCGCAAAATCCTTAGCTTTTTCGGCGGGGATGCGGACACTGGTGACGTCGCCGAACGGTCCGCCCCACAATTTTTTCGCGGCATTCAGACTGACGAATAATTTCGGCGCGGCTTTGTAGTGCTTCCAATACGCCTCATCCTCTTTAGTCACCCAATCCTTGCGAATCGTCACCCCGGCGGGTGCCTCCCAATCGCTGATGCTGCCCGAATCCGTCAAACCTTTGTAGGCCGGCGTGAGCGAGGGATCGTTGCCGAAACCACTCATCGGCAGGATGCGGGCGACATGAAACGACAGACCAACCCCTGGCCGATCACCGGCCACCTCTTTCAAATCACCGTTGCTTTCACGATGAAAGTATTCCAGACGAATTTCATCCCCGACCTTCGCGCCGAGATGTTCGGCGGTCCACTGATTCAAGGCAATTTCACCGTCCGCCAGCGGCTTATCGTCCATCGAGCTGAGGCCGGCGATCATCGCGTAGTGAAGGCTTTTTTTCGCGCCGACATTCTCGACCGTGTTGATGAGATACGACGATACGCGGCGGGGGGGAACACCCAAGGATAAGGCCGCTCGCTCCGCAGCTTCGTCAATGGGTTTTGAAAGATACGTGTCGGAGGAGGTGAGAACTGCTTCGCCCCGGCCATCCGATGCGGCCAATTTCAAACCATAGTCGTCGAGCGCGATCACTTTTTTAAGAATTTCTTGAAGATCCCCCGCCTGCCCGGCATTTTCACCACCGGATTTTGCGTGGACGAACAGGACATTGGCCCGTTCCGGTTGCCCGACCGCTTCCTGCAAGTCCGCCAGGTTCAACCAGGCGTTGCGCGGCGTGCGCTGGCCGCCGGACAGATTGAACATCGCCTCAAACGCCGGCGGGTTCACGACGCCGGAAAGTTTCGGCTGCACAGTGATATCCGAGATGACATCGCCGCGACCCCGCCGTGCGAGCGTGGCGTCTTTCGGGCCATCCTCCAGTTTCGGAATTGCATAGATCACTCTCGCGCCGGGCTTCATGCCGGGGAGGGACGAAGCGAGTTCGCCGTTGATGACGCAGGAATCCTTCGCGACGGCCACCCAGTTGCCGGCCAGCGCGCCGATCTGCACCCCAGCGGTGCGTTCATTATGAGCTTCGTTTGATGCCCCGCCGCGAATGATGATTCCCGCGTGGATTTGCTCGAACGATCGACCGAATTCCAGTGAGGCGCCGATCCGCTCGGCCAGCGATTGCCCAAAAAATCGCGAGGCCACCATCGCCTGATCGACCGGTCCCAGTCGCTCCACCGCCAAAACGCGCAGGCTGCCGCGAACGCTGTCGCCCACCATCATCGCGCCCGTCAACACCGCCGTCGCCACCACCATCCCCAGGGCGACCGCCAGATTGGAACCGCGGAAATGGCGAATATTGCGGACGAGAAAGGAGAGAGAGTTCATCGCCGGATGACTTTCAGGCGCGGCGGGAAAAAATGCAACCCTTCCCGGTGGCCCTACATAGATTTGACTTCATCCGTCCAGATATCGAATTTTTTCAGACGACTGACGCCGAAGGACGTGGTCAGTGCCACGTCGACCGCGTCTCTGCCGCGGGCCATCAGCACTCGGCCGATGCGTCTTGCATTGTGCCGGGCATCGCGCGTCCACCATTGCCCACCGAGGTAGACCTCGAACCAGGCACTGAAATCGCCGGGAGGCGCGGGCGGCACACCGATCTCGCCCAGGTATCCGGTGGCATATCGGGCCGGGATGTTCATGCACCTGCAAAACGCGATCGCCAGATGGGTGAAATCGCGGCAGACGCCTTTGCGATCTTTGAAAACATCCGCCGCCGACATGGTTTCACGCGCAAAATGGTATCCAAACGTCACGTTCCCATGCACCCATTCGCAGATCGCCTCCACGCGTGCAAATCCGTCGCGGGCTCTCGAGAAAAGCCGCCATGCATCATCTTTCAACAGGTCCACTTCGCAATATCGGCTAGGCAGGAGAAACTGCAGCGCGTCGACCGGCAATTCATCGACCAGATATTGCCGTGCGGAAGGATCCACCGCATCGGGCAGGCCGCTGTCGTAGACCGTCGCATCGTTGCGAAAACGCACTTCACCCGACCGGGCAACGATCCGCCCGCAGGCATTGCCGAACACGTCGACGAACGGCGTCATCGGCACAAACGGATCCACCGTCAACGCCTCGGGGCTCTGCAACGAATTGAATCGCGAGGGATGCACCGACAGCATCAGTAACATTGGAGTCGGTTCGGGAAGCTCAAATATGATGTCATATCCGATTCGAATCAGCATTCGATTCCTGTACGCGCGGGGCGTATGAAGGCAGTTGGTTGGTGCAGCCTAACGATTCTCACACAGATTTCAATCGTGCCGAACCACTGCGTCCACCGTCATTTCACAAGACTCGTGATTGATGAAAATCACGCCGGGATCGGAGCCGCGGGCGACGACCCGGATTCCGCGATGCGTGGCTCCCTGCGGAATCCGGGTCGTCGCAAAAATCTCCGATCCCGGCGTGTTGGTACACATGCGTTTCGTGAACGCCCGCACACGGGTCGGGCCGTCTGGTGCAGTCGCACCGCATTTCGTACAATGCAACCGGATCGCCTGATAATTCTTCAGTGACCGTTCGATAAATTCCGTCCGTGGTGGAAAGGAAAACCCGTTCATGGCATTCACAGCATCGCCTCTCAAATCGATCTCCCGGCGACTTGCGGCTACTTTCGTACTGTCTATCTTCGGCGCAGGCGGCTTTCGGGCACAGGCCGAAGATTTGATGCTCGGTACGCTCCCCATCCGAAACGTGACGATCCAGGCCGTGGACGAGGGCAAGCTGAATTACAAGAACCAGGCCGGCATTGCCAGTGTTACGACAATCATCGATTCGCTTCGAGTTTCCGTCGCCGATGAACCCAATCTCACGGTGGCGGAAGAAGCTTTCGCAAGCGGAAAATGGTCCGACGCCGTCGATGGGTATCAGAAGACGCTGCGTTCCACCAGCAAGCCATGGCTCAAGGATTTCGCGGCGATTCGCCTGCTGAAAGCCGGCGAGCGAAGCAACCGGTTCGACGGGGCGGTCGCGGCGTACATCCATCTGCTGGCCAAGGATCCCAAGGCCGCGCAGGAGATAAAACTCAAATATCCCGACGACCCCGCCAATGCCTATTTGAAAACCGCCGCATCGCAGGTCGATACGGCTTTGGCAACGGAGAAAGATACGACGAAGCAGACGTCGCTCACCGTGTTCCGGATGAACATCGCCAAGGCGATGCACGATGAACCGACGGTCCTGAGACTCGCGGGGGAATTGAGCAAGAGCATCGGCAATACTTCCACCGGGACGCTCGATCCAACCGTTCTGGCGGGAATCACCGATGGCAAGTTGAATTTGATTTTGTCATCGGTTGAGAAAAAGGATTTCCCGGCGGCGCTGAAGGGTTTGGAACAGGTGAAGCCCTCCGTCACGGAGCCGAAACATCAGGCGGAATGGTTGTGGTTGACCGCCGAGTCCAACGCAGGTGCCGCCGGCGGCACCAAAGATGCCGCCGTACTGCGGAATCTGGCGATCGACTACATGCGCGTCGTCGCCAACTTCCCCACGAGTCCGCATGCGGGGGAATCGCTTTTGAAGACCGGCGCGATCCTCGAAAAATTGAACGACCCGAAAGCCGCACTGGCGGTGTATCAGCAGATCGCCCGCGATTTCAACGACCAACCGGTGGGCAGCGAAGCGAAGAAAAGCGTGGCCCGGCTCGGTGGAAAATGATGGCCTGGTGGCATGGGCGTCCCGCCCGTGCCTTTGTAGATCTAAAGCGGAACGCACGGGCTTGGTGCCATGGGTCGCGGTACTCCGAGACCCGTGCTCGCCAAGCGGTCGACTAAGACACAGGTCTGCGAGTACGCCGACCTGTGGCACCCAAAGCCCGAGTGAATCCGCGGGTAAACAGTGGATTGGATACCGCTCCGATACAGAAAATGATTACAAGGAATTGAATGCACGCATTTATCAAGAAGAATCAGAAGATGATCATGGTCTTTTTTTCGGTGGGCCTGACCATCGCCTTCGCGCTGCCGAGCGCGGTCACCAGTTTATCGAAGAATCGCGATGTCAGCATCGCGCGGATGGGAAAGACCAAAGTCAGTCAGAAGGATGTTGCTGAATTCCGGGCCCAGTGGGAACTTCTCAAGCGGACGATTTCCAGCAAACAGACCGATCCTTCGAGCGGGCAGGAACGAATCGTGCCGTTTCTGACGGAATTTTTCGCCAAGGATTTCGGTCGCGCCGGCGGGCAGTTCGCCGAGCAGATGATCGCCCAGATCGATGCCAACCCGGAATTGTTCTACGTCCTCTACAGCGAGGCCGAGCAATTGGGCACGGTCGTCACCAACGATGAGGTGCAGAGCGTCTGGAAGAATTACGATCACCTGGAAGATAATCTGGGCGGCTATGACGAGCGCGCCCAGGAGGCGATTCGCACCCTGCTGTTGATCGGCCATGCCGCCGATCGTGCGGGGAACATCGTCAAAGTCTCGCGCCCGCAGCGCGATCACGATCTGGCGAATCAACAGGAAATCTCGGTCAATCTCGTCGAATTCAAAGCCCGCGATTATCTGACGAAGATTCCGGCCTGGACCGATCAGGACAAAGAGACGAAGGTGAAAGCGCAGTACGAGCAGTATAAGAATCAGGAGCCGACGACCCGACCGGGCAATGAGTCGGGGTTCGGTTACCGCGTGCCGAATCAGGTGCGCGTGCAGTACATCGAGGTGCCGAGCGCGGCGATTCGCAAGGCGGTCGTCGCGCAGATCACGGACATCGACGCGCGCAAATATTTTTACCAGAACATCCGCGAATTTCCCGCACAGTTCGGGGCCAAACCTCCGGTGGGCATCGCGGCAACGCAGCCCGCTTCCCCGCCGCGTTTGTCGAAGGTGTTCTCGGATCGACCCCCGACCACCGGGCCGACCTTAACGGCACCGAAGCACTTCGATTCCTATCGCGATGAGATCACCCAGCGGTTGACCGATGAGCGGATCACCAAGCTTTCGCAGGAGATTCTCACCGAGATCAACGCGCAAATGGGTGCGGATTATCTGGCGTTTAAAGCGGTCGTCAGCCCCGCCGGCGCGGGTCCGAGCACCGCCCCTTCCATCCCTGCCGCCACACTGGCAAAAGCGCCGAAGACCACGCTCGGCGACACGACCTACGACAGCTACGAGTACCTGCACAATCTCGCCAATCACATCCAGGCGAAGTTCGGGATACTGCCGACCACTCACGAGGACAACGGGTTGCGGACGATCCAACAACTGAGCGACGGTAACGAAATCGCCAAGACCGCCGTCGAGAATTTCGATCTGCTCTCGCTCTATCGGCTGACCAACAACATTCAGTTGGCCCAGCAGTTGAGCCAGCAGATCGGCCCTCTGATTAATTTCCCCGTTTTCGCCACCACATTCGTCACGCCGTTTGCCAACGATCAGATACGGCAATTCGCGCGAAACAGTCGGCTGCGCGTGCTGGACCTCTACGAGCCGTCGCCGATCATGCGGGACAAAGCCGGCGATTTCGCGATGCGCCCGGTCGCGTCCAACGCCTACATTTTCCGCGTTGCCGAGGCGCTGCCGGCCCATGCCCCGACATTGGCCGAGGTGCGCGAGCAGGTGATCGTCGATGCGAGGCTCGCCGACGCCTACAAATTGGCTGCCGATGACGCCAATGCCTTTTTGAAAAGTGCGTTGGAGAAAAAAGTGCATCTCCAATCCGCCGCAATGGAAGCGGGGAAAACGTTGACGACCACCGGTCTGTTCGATCAGCGCGCAACCGACGTCGAGAATTATCCGCTGGTGGCGGGGGACACGACGCAGATCTTCGTCAACGCCGCCTATGCACTATTGAACCGCGGGAATCCGGATGTTCCGCATCCGATGGGCGTGGCGGAATTCCGCCCGACGGCGACTGTGCTGGTGGCGGAACTCAACCAGATCAAACCGCGCTGGACGCCGGAAACTCTGGCCTCGCACCAGGTCTACACCACCGCCAACGTCGATCGGCAGATCGGCATGCAGATGCGTGCCCGCTGGTTCAGCCCCCAGGACATCATGAGCCGCACGCAATATGTGCCGCTCGAACCGCCGCGCAAGCCCACCGGTCGGCCGGCGCAGGATCAACCTCCGATCAATCCGATTGGAGCGGCGTCATTTTGATGCGCCTGAGCTTGCCGAAGGGTCGACGATCCCCGCCAGGTACGAAAAGCGTTCGTGGGTAGGGATGCAGGTCATGTCAGCAGCCCACTTCCGGCCCATGCCGGGGGTGGGGAGGATCATTTCTCCCGCCTGCGGCGGATCGCCCTGAACGAGCTCAGACGATGCGACGTGAAACGGGCCAACGGCAAATTCCTGAAACTCGGCCTGTGCGCCAAGTAACAAGTCTGCGGCTGGAGCCGCAAGTTCTTACTGGAAGTGCGCTTGGCTTAAATGCGATGGCCCTGCCCGTTTTGCGGGATTGCAGTGCTCTTGCTTGACACTTGCCTTAACAAATACCGATAATTGGGAAAAGATGCCCGCGGAAGTCGTCAACATATTCGAGACAGGGAATTACGAGCAACAGATACTGCGCGCTGCGGAATGGTTGCGCCAAGGTAAATTGGTGGTGCTTCCCACGGAGACGGTCTACGGTGCCGCCGCACTTTTGAGGCAGTCTTCGGCGATCAGTCGATTGAAGGCGATGCGGCCCGATGCGATGGATAAGCCGTTGACGGTGCATTTGGCCCGTCGCGACGATGCCGATCAATTTCTGGGCCCGGTCGGCGAGATCGGGCGACGGATGATGAAAAAGCTCTGGCCGGGGCCGGTGGGTTTGCTTTTCGACGTGCCTGAAGCGCGGCGAGCGCAGGTGGCCGCCGAGCAGGGCGTGGCCGAATCCGATCTGTATGAAAACGGCACGATCACGGTGCGGTGCCCGGATCACATCGTGGCCACCGAGGTGATTGCAGAGGCCGGCGATACGGTGGTGGCGGTGCGTGCCGGCGTGGGATCGGCTCAACCGGCGCTGCGGGCGGATCAGGTGGTTCGGGATATGGGAGACCGGGTCGATTTGATTTTGGATGCGGGCCAATCGCTCTACAGCAAGCCATCGACGATCGTGAAGGTGAAACAAAATGGGTATGAAATTGTTCGGGCGGGCGTGTATGATGCGAGGATCATCGAGCGATTGATGCGGACGACGATTTTGTTTGTATGCAGCGGGAACACCTGCCGTTCCCCGATGGCCGAGGGAATTGCGCGGCGTGTGCTGGCGGACAAGTTGAGCATTTCGGAAGCGGAATTGGAGAAAAAAGGAATCACGGTCCTCTCGGCGGGCAGTATGGCGATGCACGGCGCGCGGGCGACGCCGCAGGGTGTCGATGCCCTTCGCGAGTTGGGTGTCGACTTGTCGAAGCATCGATCGCGGCCGCTCTCGGTGGAATTGATTCATCAGGCGGACATGATCTACACGATGGGCAACGGTCATGCGATGGCGGTGGTGGCGCTGGTTCCGTCGGCTGTTGAAAAAGTGAAGACGCTTGCCCCCGGCCGTGAAATCGACGACCCGATCGGCAGCGATGTTTCGGTGTATCGGGCCCTGGCGGGCGAGTTGCGGGAGTTGATTGAGAATCGTCTGAATGAGAAGACTCTGGAGAACGTCCTTTGAGCGGGAAACACTCGGCCATGAAAATTGCCATCGCCTGCGATCATCGCGGTTTTGAAGCCAAGCGTCGGCTGCTGCCCATCTTGAAAAAGCTGGGGCACGAGGTGCAGGATCTGGGATGCGACGGCACCGCCAGCGTCGACTACCCGGACTTCGCCGTGCCCGTCGCCGCGCAGGTGGCCGTCGAGATATTCGATGTGGGGATTCTTCTGGATGGCAGCGGCATCGGCATGTCCGTGGTGGCTAACAAAGTGATGGGGGTGCGGGCGGCGTTGGTGCATGATGAGGTGACCGCCCGCAGGGCCCGCGAGCATAATCATTGCAATGTGCTGTGCCTGGGGACCGACCTTTTGAGTGAAGATCAGATTCGGAAGATCGTCGAAATTTTTCTCGACACCCCGTTCGGAAATGGACGGCACGCGCGTCGGGTGGAAAAGGTCACCAAGGTTGAGAAAGAGCAGCGCGGAATGAAATGAAGCGGGGCGATCGAGTGTATTTCACGCCGGGATCGGAGCTGAAAGCGACGACCCGGATTCTGCGGAAGATTTGGGATCTCCGGTCCCCTCCACCCGGTACTCCGCAGGGAGGGTTAGGGTGAGGGGACTTGCCTTTTTCTTCCGCCGAGTCGAGAAATGCAGCGTCTTCTCGCTGTTAAGGAAGACCCCTCACCCTAACCCTCCCCCCATGAGTATATGGGGGGAGGGGACCGGAGAGCCAAATGCGATGGCCCTGCCTACAGAAGCCGAACCGGGTCACCTGAGGTGACGCAGCCAGAAAAATTCATCGAAATATTGTGCATCCCTATCCTACCGCCACTTCCGCATCGCTGGTGGAATCGGCCATCCACCACAGGATCAGCAGCGGCACCATTCTCCCGGCCATCATCAGCGCGGCCAGCACAAACGCACCCTTCGGCATATTCGGCAATAGGTCGTGCGAAAGCCCGACGTTGCTCAATGCGCTGATCGTCAAAAACACACTCTGATCCGGTGCCAGTTGCGGCTCCGCGAACAGCAGCATCAGGAATCCCACGAAGGCGATGGTGAGATAAATTCCAAGCCAACTCAGGGCGATCCCCATCGGTCGTCCCGGGCTTTCGCCGCGAAGTAGTTTTCCAGTTCCCGTACACAGCACGGCCAATGTTGACACTTTCAGTCCACCACCGGTTCCACCCGAAGCCGCGCCGATCATCATCATCACCACGATCGACCATTGCATCGCATGCGGGTAGAGCGACATATGCTCGAATGAAATGCCGGCGGTGCGGCTGTTGATGGCGACGACGGAACTGGACGCGAGCACTCCGGCCCATTTCTCGCGCGAAAAAAATCCGCCCGCAGCGATCCACTGGATCACCGTCAAGCTCACCACCGAAACGATGTACAGCCCGAGCGACCCGGCAAGGATGGTTCGGGCATGTATTGATAGAGGTCGACGGCGAATGAAAAGATCAGTCAACTCCATCAGTACGGTAAGCCCAATCCCACCGAGAAAGATCATTGGCAATACGATGAAATGCGTCTGCCAGGCGGCTGTCGAAAAAGGTTGACCGATCGCGATTCCGCTGTTCCCAAACGCACCCGCCCCTTGCAGCAGGCTGCTGAGAAATGAATGGCGAATGCCGCATCCACCGATGGTTCCGATGAACAGCGATAACAGTTCCACCAAGCCCGCGGCTTGGATGATCCGTCGGTCGGTGAACCGAAGCCGAAGAATTCGTCGCATCGCCAAACCGCCGACGATGAGCGAAAACAGCGAGCCGGCGATGGTCAGCAGCAGCACGAGAAACTGCCCGGCGGGCCTGAAATAATTCGGCCCGACCGATTGCGGAAACCCGGTGAGCGTGGCGGCGTTGACAGCCGTGAGAACCGCCCGATCGAAATTCATGGTGTTGCCCTGCGGCATCATCCCCCGCGCTTGGAACAGGAAGATGCACAGCACAATCAGCGTGACGTAGGCCGGGAAAAGCCAGTTGACCAACTCCTTGCCAAAATCATCGCCGGCCGGCAACGCAGGCAGCGGAGCAGGAGTGGCCATTTTTATTTTTGATCGCGCAGGCACACGGCTCCGATGATTAATCTTCGTTTAGCGGTGGCCCGGAGGGCCGCGTTCTCTTTATGCGTCGAAAAAACACACCTAATTTCAAACCTATTTTCGATATACCGCCTCCGCATCAAACGCCTTCTCCGCAACGATCTTCCACTCGCCGGCGCCACCCTGATATTCCCGAAAAAAACAACTGCGATACCCCTCATGGCAGGCTGCCACGACCTGCTCGACCTTGAACAACACCACATCCCGATCGCAATCCGTCAACACCGCTTTCACCAGTTGAAAGTGCCCGCTGCTTTCGCCTTTCAAAGCCAATCTTCCCCGGCTTCGGCTGTAGGTATGCACTTTGCCGGTTGCCATCGTTTTGTCGAGTGCCTCCCGATTGGCGTAAGCCATCATCAGCACCTGGCCGTTCGCCGCATCCTGAACGATGACCGGGATCAAACCGTTGCCGTCAAATTTCAAACTGTCGAGTTGCGCATCCATGGTGTTGTTCTCTTGGCTGTGGAGGGATTTGTCAACCTGAATGAACGCCGCTGCGCGGTTATCCCACGAGCAGGGGAGTTTTTTGGCGGCTGTGCCGAAGGCACGCGTTTTTCGAGTTGAAAAAAGCGTGCCTCCGGCACAGCCGCTAAAAAAAAATGCAAGATGCCCACCCTCGCCGCCCGATTGGTTCTACAATTGACCCATCCATGATCTACCCCGCGATTCACCGCGTCCTGATGATCCTTTACACCGCGCTGCCGGCGGCGATGTTCATCGTATCGATTCGCCGCGGCGTTAAATCGCGGAGCGCGGCGCCGGTCATTTCCTTTTTCATCACTTGCTTCAGTGCCGTCATCCTTGGAACCGCCAGTGTGATTCTGAGTGCCGTTTTGCTGCAGGGCCGGGTTTTGATGGGGCAGATCGTGCAGAGTTGGTATTTTCTGCTTGGGCTTCTGTGCATCATGGGCGTATTTCGCGGCGTCGTGCGGTTGGGGATCAATCGCATATTCAATGTGCCGCTTTTTGCGAATGGCCGACCGACAAATCCCGCCGGCTTGCGCGCCACGGTCGCATTTCTCGTGCAGTCGATCCTGCTGTTCATCGTCGGATTCCCATTCATCATTGGCACGATGCTGGTTCACCGCACCCGCGTTCACTCTGCCGACACCCCGATGTCGCTGGCCGGTTGCGAAGCTGAATCGGTGAGTTTCGCGGCGACGGATGGACCGGTCATCGCCGCCTGGTGGATTCCCGCCGACCCGGTGCAACCGATGCACGATGAAGATCAGACGGGTCATCGCACCGTGCTTCTGTGCTGCACGATCGGCGATGATCTGAAACATCAGGCGGGGCTGTTACGGCTACTCGTCAACGAAGGCTACCATG
Organism: Humisphaera sp.; assembly: GCA_025351525.1. Classification (GTDB taxonomy): domain Bacteria; phylum Planctomycetota; class Phycisphaerae; order Tepidisphaerales; family Tepidisphaeraceae; genus JANXVV01. The sequence continues at coordinate 13,489 of JANXVV010000226.1, forward strand.
TGCTGGCCATCGACCTTCGCGGGAACGGGGACAGCGACGGGCAGTGGGCCGGTTTTGGCGCGGTGGAATATCAGGACGTGCTGGGAGCCGTGCGCTGGTTGAAGAATAATCATCCGCGGGAAGCCCTGCGGATTTACGGTGTCGGCGGTGGCGTGGGAGGAGCCGCGCTTATCACGGCGGCAGTGGACCCGAGTAGCGACGGGCAGGCTATCGACGCCTTGGCGGTCTTTGGCGTCTACGCCGATTTCACCGCGGTCTCTCGCTCGATTCTCGCCGACCGTGTCTCCGTGCCGTTTAGAGCGTGGGCACTGAAGACATTGCTCCCGGTCGCATCGGCGCATGCGGGCGTGGATCTGACTCGCTATGCCCCGGCGAAGGGGGTCGATCAACTTTGGCCGCGCCCGATCCTGGTGATTCACGGGCGCGCGGATTCGGTCGTGCCGTTTTCAGAGGGAATGGATCTTTTCAGAGCCGCCGCGTTTCCGAAACGATCGCTCTGGCTCCCCGGCAATCACACGGCCATTTACCAGGACCGGCGCGGGGCGAGCATCCTGCTTCAATTCCTTAACCAGGCCCATTCCATCCCGGCGATTTGAATTGCCCCGGAAAGAATGCAGAATGAACCAAGTGGCAGAGGCGTCTCGCCTCTGTTCCCGCACTCAAAACGCATGGGCGAGACGCCCATGCCACCTGTTTTAGATTTGATGCCCATGCTCCTTCTCGATTCCCTCGTCAAACGTTACCCCACCGCCAAACGGCAAACCCTCAAGCGGATGGTCGAGGAAGGCCGCGTGCGCGTGAATGGGCGGATCGCGCAAAAGCTGAAGCAGGAGTTGGCCGATTCGGACAAGGTGCAGGTGGATGAAACCGCGCGTCAGGCCGAAGTGCCCGCCGGCCCGGAACTGGCGGTAGTGTTTGAGGATGAAGACATCCTGGTCGTGAACAAACCCCCCGGCCTGCTGACCAGCACCGTGCCGCGCGAAAAGCGGGAGACGCTGCTGGCGATGGTGCGCGATTACATCGCCGCCACCAGCCCGCGATCGCGCGTCGGACTGATCCATCGCCTGGACCGCGACGCCTCCGGCCTGCTGGTCTTTTCCAAAAACACCGAAGCCTATGACGTTCTCAAACGCCAGCTTTTCGAGCGACGGGTCGATCGCGTCTATGTGGCGATCGTCGAAGGCAAGCCGCAGGAGCAGCAGGGCCGTATGCGGTCATCGCTGGTCGAGCTGCCGGATGGTTCGGTGCGGTCGACCAAGATGGACGGCAAGGGGCAGATGGCGTTGACCGAGTATCTGGTTTTGCAACAGACTCCCACGCGGGCCATGCTGCGGGTGGTGCTGCACACGGGACGAAAGCATCAGATTCGCGTCCACCTCAGCGAGCGCGGCACCCCGATCGTGAACGACCCGATCTACGGCCCCGACCCGAAAACGAAAGGTCGGCTGATGCTGGCGTCCATCTCGCTTTCTTTGACACATCCCCGCAGTCAAAAGCGACTGACGTTCGAGACGCCGATTCCGGATGATTTGAAGAAGGCCTGTTCGACACTGCCGGCAAAAATCGCGAAGGACAAACGCTCCGTTTAATCGAATCCTTGGACGATGAAAATCACGCCGGAATCGGAGCCGTAGGCGACGACCCGGATTCCGCAAGGTGTGGCTCGCCGCAGAATCCGGGTCGTCGCTCAAGCTCCGATCCCGGCGTGTTAAAACACAGGCGATACAATTTCCAATCTAAATGGGTGCGGCGGTTGATCCGACTTCACGCGCCGCCGCAAGCCCTTTCACAAATGCCCCATGTTCCTCGCCCGCGCAACCCCGCTGCAGCGCGCCCAGCACTTGGACCAGGTCTCCCGCGATCATCGACGCCACTGCAAGCCAGAGCCCGGGAAAGGCCTCGCTTCGATGGATGCCGTCCTCTCCCGGCGCGAGTTTTTCATACCGCCCGTCGCGGAGGATGAACCAGTCGATCTCGCCGTCATAGGTGCGGTGGACGATGTATTCCTTCACCCCGTTGCGGCGATAGACCTGGAGCTTTGCCCCAAGATCGAAGCTGAAACTGCTAGCGGCAATCTCGACGATGAGTTCCGGCGATCCGACGATGTAACCCTTCTCATCGATCTTGATTCGCCCGCCATGGGTGGGGAGGGTATAGAGGCACAGGTCGGGTTGCGGGTCATTATCGAGGTCGAGGAAGATCGTGCTGTTGTCCGCCGCCGCGACGCCGGGGGTTGTCATTCGGTACACGCCGAGCCATGTGGTCATGTCAACGTGGGGCTGACCGTGAAATCCTGCCGATACCGCTGCTGCCGCCATATATACCACTCCTTCGATTCGTTCCGCCTTGACGTGCGACGGCATGGCGGCATAACGCCGGACATACTCGGCATGATTCAGCCGGTCCCCCGATTCCAACGGCGGGATTGGTTGTTTGGCCGGCGCTCGGGCGGGACTGGGAAAATGAGCAACGGGAAGGGTTGACATAAATGCCTCGGACTTTCGAGTTACACTATGGTAGCCCGGGCGATTTAAATGACAATGAGATTTGTAGTGCTAATGCTGCGTTTGGAGGGCGGCAGTCCCCTGCCGCCGGTGCGGTGGTCGAGAACGACCGACCTCCAAAAACCCGGGAATTTTTTTAGCGGCTCTGCCGAAGGCACGCGTTTTTCGGACAAAAAAATGTGTGCCTTCGGCACAGCCGCTGAAAAATGCGATTGCTCTGTACATAACAGTTCAGCCATCGCAGGTTCGACGGGCTACTGGCATCCCGCCATCATCCGTCTACAATTGCCACGCGAACACCATGAAAACCAAAAAGCCCTCATCCTCCTCCGGCCTGCGCACCGACTGGGGCGAAGTTGCGGATTGGTACGATCAACTGGTCGGTGAATCGGGCAGCGAATATCACCGCGAAGTGGTGTTGCCCGGTGTACTGCGGCTGATGGCGATGCAAAAGGGTGAGAAGGCGATCGATATCGCGTGCGGGCAGGGAGTGCTTTGCCGAATTCTGCACGAGCGCGGCGTGGAATCGACTGGGGTGGATGCAGCACGAGAACTGATCGCCGCCGCCCGTGAGCGGGGACCGGCGGAGATTCGGTACGATGTGGCGGATGCCCGCGAGTTGAATTTTTTGCCGCCGGATCATTTCGCCGCCGCCGCGTGTGTGCTGGCGGTGCAGAATATCGATCCGCTTCAACCGGTTTTCAGGGGCGTGGCTCGACTGCTCAAACCTGGCGGCCGACTGGTCATCGTGATGATGCATCCCGCCTTTCGCGGGCCGAAAGAAGCGAGTTGGGGCTGGGATGAATCTAAGAAAGTGCAGTATCGCCGGGTCGACCGCTATCTGATGCCGCGCAAGATGCCCATCGTGGCCCATCCGGGGAAGTCGCCGGGGCTGTATACCTGGACATTTCACAAACCGATCGAGTCGTATGTTAAATCGCTGCGAACCGCCGGGCTGTTGATCGATGCGATGGAGGAATGGCCGAGCCATAAGATCAGCACGAGCGGGCCGCGCGCCTCTGCGGAAAACACCGCTCGAAAAGAGATCCCCATGTTCCTAGCCATCCGGGCGTTGAAAATTCCCAACCTCATAACCCCTGCGGCGGACTCAACGATCCCCTTTTAAACCCCTTAAAAAAAATATTTCAACTATGCGACAGATCGGAACCATTCAAATCGAGCGGGATGCCAACCGGTTTGGCGCATTCCTTCACACCCTCGGCATCGACAACACCATCGACCCTTCCGCGGACGCTTGGGCGGTGTGGGTGGCGAACGATGACCATCTCGAAAAAGCGAGCGCAGAGCTTTCCACGTTTCAAACCGCCCCATCTGATCGACGATACGACGATGCGTTGCCGACCGCGAAAGCACTGCTCGCCACCCAGCAGAAAGCCGAGGAAAAACGGCGGGGTAATTTCGTGGACGTCCGCACCGCCTCCGGCCGACTGCAACAGTGGAATGCCCCGGTCACGCTGGCCTTAATCGGCATCAGCATTGTCGTCGGCCTGATGACGCACGTGTGGGAAGAGCATCGTATCGCCGAGCAGCCTCCGCTCGTCAACGCGCTGCAAATCGCCCCCATCGTCATCGTCGGCAATCAGTATGGCTGGGATGATTTGAACTCCATCAAGCACGGCGAGGTGTGGAGATTGGTCACGCCGATCTTCCTGCACTTCGGCATTCTGCATCTCATGTTCAACATGTTCTGGCTGCGCGATCTCGGGGCGATGATCGAGACTCGCCGGGGAACGCTGTTCACGATCCTGCTGGTCATCACCGTCGCCATCGCCTCGAACCTGGGGCAGTACTATTGGAAAGGCCCCCAATTCGGCGGCATGTCCGGGGTCGTGTACGGGCTGTTCGGTTATGTCTGGATCAAAGGCCGGGTGGACCCGATGTCCGGTATCGGCATTCGCCAGGAAACAGCCGCATTCATGCTCATCTGGCTGGTCGCCTGCATGACCGGTTTCCTCGGGTCGATTGCCAATGCAGCGCACGTGACGGGCCTTGCCGTCGGCGTTGTTTTTGCTTACGCGCCGTATTTGGTCAGGCGGGTGACGCGGCGATAGAATGACTTCACGTTGGAGGCACTGGCAAATATTCGGGATGCAATCGCTGAATATCTGGCAGCGGTGAATACGGAATTGAACGGCGGAGATCCCATCGCAGCTACGCCACAACCAAAACAGAGGGAACCGCGAAGTCGCGGAAGCGCGAAGTGGAACGCGAAGAAATCAAAATGAATTTTCTTTGCGCTTTCGTGCCTACGCGGTTGCTATCTTCGTTCGGCAAAAAGATTCTTATCGATAGTAGCACAGGAATGAGCTTCGCTTCTCACGACCGCTCCGTCAGCCCAGCACGTCTCTGTGCTCTCTGTGGTTCAACCGCATTTTCTTCTTCGCGTTTTTCTTTGCGGCCCTTCGCGCCTTTGCGGCTGCATTTTTGTTTGATATAGACTTCCCATGCCAAATTTTATTTACGAAGCCCCATTCCAATACGGCCAGGATGAAACGCCTTATCGCCTGCTGACGAAAGATCATGTCAGCACCCTCGACGCCGGTGGCCGCACACTTTTAAAGGTGGATGCCGAAGCTTTAAAAATGCTGGCGAGACAGGCGTTCATCGATCTGTCTTTTTACCTTCGCCCCGGTCACCTCAACCAGTTGGCGGAGGAGTTGAAAGACCCCGAGGCCAGCGATAACGATCGCTTCGTGCTGTACACCCATCTGCAAAATGCGGTCGTCGCGGCGGGCGGTAAATTGCCGGGTTGCCAGGATACCGGCACGGCGATCGTCATGGGCAAGAAGGGGCAGTACGTGCTGACGGATGGGGACGATGCCGCCGCGTTGTCCGAGGGGATTTACGAGACGTTTCAGGAGCGATGTTTGCGGTATTCTCAGGTTGCGCCGCTGGAAATGTTCACCGAGAAAAACACCGCGACCAATCTGCCGGCCCAAATCGATCTAATGTCTGAGCCGGGGGATGAATACAAATTTCTGTTCGTGGCCAAGGGGGGTGGGTCGGCGAATAAATCCTATCTCTACCAATCCACGCCTGCGGTTTTGAATGAGAAGGATTTGGAGGCGTTTGTGCGGAGTAAGTTGAAGGACATCGGCACGAGCGCCTGCCCGCCGTACCATTTGGTGGTGGTGGTAGGGGGGACGAGCGCGGAGTCGGTGATGAAGGTGGTGAAGCTCGCGAGTTGCCGGTATCTGGATCGTCTCCCGACGACGGGATCACCCGGTGGCCGTGCGTTTCGGGATTTGGATTGGGAGCGGCGGATCATGAAGATCGCGCAGGAGACGCATATCGGCGCGCAGTTTGGTGGCAAATACTTCGCTCACGATGTAAGGGTGATCCGCATGAGCCGTCACGCCGCCAGTTGCCCGATCGGGATGGGGGTGAGCTGTTCCGCAGATCGAAACATCAAGGCGAAGATCACGCGCGATGGCGTGTTTTTGGAACAGTTGGAGTTCAACCCGTCGCAATTCTTGCCGAAGGACGCGCCGGAACTCGCGCCGCCGGTGGCGATCAATCTGAACATGGGGATGGATAAAGTACGGCAGGTGCTCAGCCAATTCCCCGTGAAAACCCGGCTGAGTTTGAACGGTACGTTGATCGTCGCTCGCGACGCCGCCCATGCAAGAATCAAGCAGATGCTCGATCGCGGTGAACCGATGCCCGCGTTTTTCAAGGACTATCCGATCTACTACGCCGGCCCCGCGAAAACCCCGCCCGGAATGCCCAGCGGCAGCTTCGGCCCGACCACCGCCGGCCGCATGGACAGCTTCGTCGATCTCTTCCAAAGCCACGGCGGCAGCCTGATCATGATCGCCAAGGGCAACCGATCGAAAGCCGTCACCGAAGCCTGTAAAAAACACGGCGGTTTCTACCTCGGCAGCATCGGAGGCCCGGCGGCGATTCTGGCGCAGACCAATATCAAGTCGGTTGAAATGGTGGCGTTCGAGGAGATGGGGATGGAGGCGGTGAGGAAGATCGAAGTGGTCGATTTTCCGGCGTTTATCGTGGTGGATGACAAGGGGAATGATTTCTTCGAAGAGTTGTAATGGCGTTCCGTTGGTGAGACAAATATTCTGTTGTTATGCAGACGGTGGTTAAGGACAAGCTCGTAGCGATCGAAGCACTGTGCCGCCGATATGCGTAACCCTTGAAATAATCAGAATCAAAGGGGTACGATCTTGATGAAAGGCTTTACCATGCTCAAGTCACTTCGCGAAATGATCCACCGCGAACCATTTATTCCCTTCCGCATCGTGCTGACCAGCGAAAAGGAATACGAGATCGTCAATCCCGATCTTTTGGCGATCGGCGAAACGCAGATAACGGTCTACGCTCCGAAATCCGATGATTGGTCCATTCTCCGCATGAATCAGATCGCGTCGATTAAAGTGACGCAAGCGGCATAGGAGTTAAGAATGGCTGACAACCGCGATTGGATCATGTGTCAGCAGTACTCGGATCAAATGCTTGCCGACGGCCTTTTGACATTGCGGGATCAACCTGCGACTGAGCACACATCTGACGTTTCAAAAGAACCGGGCAATTACGTTGTGAGTTTAGATGGCGACGCACTGTACGTCGGCGAAGCGAAAAACCTTGCAAAACGTACCCGACAACAATTTAGGCAAAAAACATCGACGTTCTTCAAAACTTTTCTAACGCGAAATACCGAAAGCTCAGTGCCAATTCATAGGTTTCATCTGCGATGCACTGAAACGCAAGTCGGGCGTAAGGAGCTTGAGGAATTTGGTATCGTCAATGTCCCTTGCAGGCTAAACAAGTTCCAACTGGGAAAGCGGAGTGTGATTGCCGCTTCATCGGCAACTGGAGGCTGGTGCGAACTTCAGCAGCATTATGCAGGCATATTGGCCCAAGGTGAAAGAGAGCTGCTTGCACAATCGTTCGTTCGCTGGTCCGCCGCTCCGCCGCTCCGCCGCTCCGCTGCCGCGAGTCGCCGGTGTCTATGTCGTTCGATCACCCGAATTCGACAAGATTTTGTACGGTGGGGAAAGTTCGGATGTTGGGGAGCGATATATATCGCACAGTGCGAACACATACTTTTCAGCCCTTCGGCGTCATGTTGGCACCGACGTGTTAGGCTTCTCCTTGAAGGAGGAAGGCGGTAAGTTCAAATACTTCACGGCCGATGAAAATTCGAAGGTTTCGCACTTTGTTCGGTCATGCCGCATCGCGTATCTTCCAGTAACATTTGGCAGATATGAACTCGAAGAAGCCATGATTCGAAAATACCACCCACTTCTCAACCGAAAAGATAATAAGCCGTTATGATTTTGTCGGGTCCAGTCCACTCAGTAGGCGAGCATGGCTCTGAATTGTCAGACTACCGCGGTTCATCCGGGAATGGTTCTTTTGAATGAATTGGAAAAACGCGGGATCGCACAATCGGCCTTGGCGACTCACATCGGTGTGCGGAGAAAGAGCATCAGCGAGATTTGCCGCGGCAAACGGGGGATCAGTGCCGCAATGGCCGTCATGCTGTCCTGCGCATTAGGCGCGCGCGGCGTTCTTGTTAAATTTGCAAAAGAATTGGGAACTGAGCCAGGTGGACTCGCGTGCTTCGAAAAAGATCAAACCGATGGCCGCGTAATGTGATACAGGGCGACCGCATCCATGCAGGAAACTTTAATACCATTTCGGGATTCACTTTACCGATTGTGTGAAACCTTCGAGGTGGAGCGCCTCGACCTCTTCGGTTCCGCCGCACGCGGTGATTTCGATCCGGCGAAGAGCGACTTGGATTTTCTTGTGGTGTTTCGCCGCGAGGGGAATCTCGGGGCGGCTGACAGATACCTCGGTTTATTGGCGGCTTTGGAAGATCTTTTTCAACGGAAGATTGATTTGGTCGATATCGCCGCCGCGAGAAATCCGTACTTTATGGCCGAAGCACTCAAACATCGGGTGATGCTCTATGCCGCCTGAGGTTAAATCGCTCCTTGTCGACATACAGCACGCCGTGGCGGGTATTGATCTGTTCACCGCAGGCAGGTCGCGCGATGATTTCAAGGGTGACTTGATGCTCAGGCGGGCGGTCGAGAGGCAGTTTGAGATTATCGGCGAAGCGATGAACCGGCTTCGTAAAATCGATCCGCTGCTAACCGATCGAATCTCCGAATACCGTGGCATTATCAGCTTTCGAAATGTTTTGATTCACGGTTATGACAAAATTAATGACGACGTCACCTGGCAGATCATCGAGCAAAGACTTCCGATCCTTCGGAACGAGATTGACGAGTTGCTGAAGGGGAAATAAGCGAACGACGAATTACCCTACCTGCGCCAACGGCAACGTCTCCCCGAACTGCTCGCCCAATGCCTTCCTCAATTCCCGATGTTCCGGCATTATCAGCCTCGGGTCTTCCGCCAGCATCGCCAGCGCGTCCTCCCGCGCCTGGCCCAGCATCTCCAATTCCTGCGTAACATCCGCCATCTTGAATTCGGGCAGACCATGCTGGCGGGTGCCGAAAAACTCACCGGGGCCGCGAAGCTGTAAATCCATTTCGGCGATTTCAAAACCGTCCGTGGTTTGCGTCATGGCCCGCAGGCGCTGCTCGGCCACGTCGCTCGGGGGATCGGAGATCAGCAGGCAACTGGAGAGATCTTTCCCGCGCCCGACCCGGCCGCGCAGTTGGTGCAGTTGCGACAGGCCGAAACGGTCGGCGTTGTCTATCAGAATTACGCTGGCGTTGGGAACGTCGATGCCGACTTCGATCACCGTCGTCGCGATCAGCACATCGGTTTGGCGATCGCGGAAAGCGAGCATGGTCGATTGCTTTTCCTCGGTGGACATCTGCCCATGCAGGGCTGCCAGACGCAAACCACTGAGCGGGCCTTTGGAAAGCCGGTCGAATTCGGTCTTCACCGATTTGTTGTCGGAGATGCCATCGTCTTCGATCTGTGGCAGCACGATGTAAGCCTGCCGGCCAAGACCGACTTGCTCGCGGATGTAGTCGTAGGCCTGAATCGCCTGTTGGGAACGCAGCCATTTTGTTTTGATCGGCAGTCGGCCGGGGGGAAGGTGGTCGATCGTGCTGAGATCGAAATCGGCGAAGTAGCTGAGCGCGAGCGTTCGCGGGATCGGGGTGGCGGTCATCACCAGATAATGCGGGGAGAAGCCTTTGCTCTTGAGCGTGGCCCGCTGCATGACGCCGAGCTTGTGCTGTTCATCGACGACGACGAGGCCGAGGTTGGCGAAGCTGATGTCTTTTTGAAGCAGCGCCTGCGTGCCGATGGCGATGTGAATTTTTCCATCGGCGAGATCCTTCAGCCCCGCCCCGCGCCCTTCGCGTTTGGTGCGGCTGGTATACAAGCCGATGCGGACACCGCTGTCTTTCAGGAAATTGGAGATCGTCAAAAAATGCTGCTCCGCCAGCACCTCGGTCGGCGCGAGCAGCGCCGCCTGCATTTTATTCGCGACGGCGACCAGCATCGCGTATAGCGCCACTACCGTCTTCCCGCTGCCGACATCCCCCTGCAGCAGCCGATTCATCGGGTGCGACGACCGCAGGTCTTTCAGGATTTCCCAGATCGATCCCTGCTGGGCATCGGTCAGTGGAAACGGGAACCGCTTGCGGATGCGTTCATCGAGCAGTTTGTCGGCTCGCAGAACCGGCGCGGTCAGTCGACCGTCGCGCAGCCGTTTGCTGACACCGAGGCCAAGCTGCATGAGCATCAGTTCATCGTAGACGATTCGCCGGCGGGCCTGCTGGGCTTCGCGTTCGTTCGCCGGTTGATGGATCGCGCGATAGGCCTCGCGGCGGGGCAGCAGGCCACGCTGGTCGAGCACGATTTGCGGAAACCATTCCTGGATCGCCGGAAGCGCCGCCGACAAATGTTCATCCACGACGCGCTGAATTGTATCGCTGCTCAGCTTTGCGGTGGCGGGGTAGATGGGGCGGAACCGGGATTCGGCGATGCGCTCGGATTCGGCGTCGATCAGATGCCATTTCGGGTTGGCCATCTGCGGCAGATTGCGGAAAGTCTTCACCAGACCCTGCACGCGGAGGATCATGCCGGGATTGATTTTGTTGCGGAGATAGCTGCCGTTGAAAAAGACGAGTGCGAGTTTGTCGGTGCCGTCGTCGAGTGTGGCTTCGAAGCGGGCGCGCGGGCGAACCCCGAGGTAATCGACCGCGACCACTTCGCCGCGCGTGGTTTGAATTTGATCGGTGAGCAGATCGGCGATGGTTTTCTCGGCGGACTCGTATTGATAGGTGCGCGGGAAATAGTCGAGCAGATTTGCAAGTGTGTTGATGCCGATCGCGTGAAAATGTTTAGCCCGGGTGGGGCCGATGCCGTTGAGGGATTCGATGGGGACCTGCGGACCAGGGACTGAGGGCGGAGTGGGATCTGGGCTAGACATCGGGTTTAAGCTGTTTGCCCTGGATCGAAAAATGCCTGCCGCAAGGACGCAAAGAGCGCAATGGAAAACGCAAAGAAGAAAGCGGTCAACCACAAAGAGCACAGAGACGCGCCCGATATTTCATACGTCTGGAAGGGTGAGAGCATGTTTAAAAACACAGCGGAGGCTGTCGTAGCCCATGCTACGGCAACGCCAGTTGTGTTCCTGAACATGCGATGAGGCGCGTCTCTGTGCTACGTGGTTCAAATTCTTCGCCTTCTTCGCGTTTTTCTTTGCGCTCTTTGCGCCTTTGCGGCTGCATTTTAAAAAGCGTAGAGAGTCGACACATGTAAAAAAACGGGGAAATTTCAATCCTGTTTATCCGCCCATCCATTTTGCCCGATCAGTTTCACGAAACGGCAGGCACACAGATCGGTGGTTTCCAGCACGTCCCCGTGACGGGTCACCTTGACGAGGATCTGGCCTTCCTGCGGGCCGACGGGCAGCACGGCGATTCCACCGTCCTTCAGTTGCTCCAGCAGTAGCGCATCCGGCAAAGTCGGCGCACCGGCGGTGATGAGGATGCGGTCGAACGGGGCCGCCTCTTTCCAGCCGAGCGTGCCGTCGGAATGGCGGAAGTGAACGTTGCGCGCAGCCAGATCCATCAACCGTTCCCAGGCGGAATCGAGCAGAGGTTTGAGTCGCTCGATCGAGTAAACCTCCCCGGCCAATTTGGAAAGGATCGCCGTCTGATAGCCGCTTCCCGTGCCGATTTCCAACACGCGGTGATTGGGTTGCACCTCCAGCCGGGCGGTCATCAGGGCTACCATGTACGGTTGACTGATCATCTGCCCGTGCCCGATCGGCGAGGGTCGATCGCTGTACGCCGCCGCCCGTCCATCGCGCGGAAAGAACAGTTCTCGCGGCGTGGCGCGGATCGCCTCGATCACCCGCGCATCCGTGATTCCCCGCTCGATGATCTGCTGACGGATCATCATTTCGAGTGAGCTATTCGTTGAGACGCTGGTTTTTTGCATAAAACACGGGATGAGTGGGTCGAATTTTTGGCGTCATTCCATACACCGGCAAGGATACGGTACCCTTCATCGCTCGGTGTCGCCAGTCGGCTGGATGCTACTCGTTACGACTGTAACCGTTCATGATATAGACCGCGCGGGGAGAATGGGTGACTTCCAGGGAAACAATTTGCGAGAGCGCAATCTTAATTTCTCGATTGTCATCAGTCACGTAATAGACGAGGTCGCCGATGCGATCTCGCATCAGAAAATCGGGATGATCCACGGTGTACACCCTGCCGTCCGATGTTCGGATGTCGAACGGCTGGAAGGGTTGCGCGTGAAGCTGTTGCGCGATGATTTCTGATTTGATCACGGTGCATCATTATAAGGGCTTATTCGGTTCGATACCATGAAAAATGATGTAATCGGAAGCTGAAGTGATATTGTGTTTAACCGCACTCACTCCTATCGTCTTCATACCTTTTGAAAGGAGTTCCGCACGAAGGCTTTGTGATGAACACCGACGATCTTCGCCAACTCGACCGCCGGCATATCTGGCATCCGTTTACCCCGATGAAACTCTGGCTGGAGAGCGATCCGCTGGTCATCGCCGCCGCAGACGGCATGCACTTGATCGACAGCGACGGCCATCGCTATCTCGATGGCGTCAGCAGCCTCTGGTGCAATGTCCACGGGCATCGCGTGCCGGAAATGGACGAGGCGATTCGGCGGCAGCTTGGCAGGGTGGCGCATTCGACGATGCTGGGCTTGACCCACGAGCCGGCGGTTCTGCTGGCGGACCGGTTGATGCAAATCGTTCCGAAGTCCCTGAAGAAAATCTTCTACAGTGACTGCGGCGCTACCGCGACGGAGATCGCGTTCAAGTTGGCGGTGCAGTATTGGCACAACACCGGTCAGCCGCGCAAGACGGAGTTTGTCGGGTTCACCGAGGCGTATCATGGCGACACGGTGGGGGCGATGTCGGTTGGCCGGACGGAGGCGTTTCACAAACCTTATTTTCCACTGCTGTTCAAAGTGCATTTCTCGCCGACACCGTTCGTGTATCGCAGTGAATTTCCGAACGATCCCGAGCGTGTGAAAACCGAATGTCTTGCGGCGCTCGAGAAAATCCTGCAAGAACATTCCGCCACCCTCGCGGCGATCTGCATCGAGCCCATCGTGCAGGGAGCGGCGGGAATGATCGTACACCCGGCAGGGTTTTTGCGAGAAGTCCGTCGACTGGCGACGGAGTATGGGGTGCTGCTGATCTGCGACGAGGTGGCGGTGGGTTTCGGCCGCACCGGCAGGATGTTTGCCGCCGAGCATGAAAATGTCGAGCCGGATCTGATGTGCGTCGCCAAGGGCATTACCGGCGGCTACCTGCCGTTGGCGGCGACATTCGCGACGCAAAAAATATTCGATTCGTTTCTAGGGGAACCGTGGGAGGGGAAGACTTTTTTTCACGGGCATACCTACACCGGCAATCCGCTGGCGTGCGCGGCGGCGCTGGCATCGCTCGACCTGTTCGACAAAAACAACGTGCTGGAAAATGTCCGTTCCAATGTCGACGCCTTCAATGACTTCGCCCTGAAGAAAGAATTGCGACATCGACCTTTCGTCGGCGATATTCGATATAAGGGAACGATGATCGGCATCGAATTGGTCGAGGAACAAAAGTCGCGGAAGCGATTTGATCCCCGGCGACGCGTCGGAGCGGAGTTCTGCATGCGGATGCGAAAACGCGGTGTGATTCTCCGGCCGCTGGGCGATGTGATCGTCATCATGCCTCCACCGGCGATGGGCCGCGAGGACTTCATGCAACTGATCGACGCGGTCGCGGTGGAAATGTCGGCCATGGAAACCTGGATATGATCAACCCCGTCCCCATCCCCGGCCTGTTCATCACCGGCACCGATACCGGCGTCGGTAAAACCGTCATCGCCGGTGCCATCGCCCAATGGTTCGCACGTCGGGGGGCGCAGGTCGCGGTGTGCAAACCGATCGCCACCGGATGTGCGCGCCGCCGCGAGGGACTGGTCAGCGAGGATGCTGAATTTTTAGCCAGTTGTGCCGATTCCCGCCACGCGCTCGATATGATCTGTCCGCAGCGCTACGTCGAGCCACTGGCCCCGGCTGTGGCTGCCGAGCGGGCGGGGGAGCCGGTCGACTGGCGGTTGATCGATCGGAGCATTCAGCAGATGTGCATCGGCAGCACCGCGATGATCGTCGAAGGCGTGGGCGGGGTGGCGGTGCCGTTGGATGAACAGATCACCGTGCTGCATCTGGCGGGCTGGTTGCGCCTTCCCGCGATCGTGGTCGCGCGGCCGGGATTGGGGACGATCAATCACACCCTGCTGACCGTCGCGGCCTTGCGCGCGGCGGGGGTGGAAGTGGCCGGCGTCGTTCTCAATCGCTACCCGGCTGAAAACGCGGGGGTGGTGGAAGAGACGAACGCCGATGCGATCGAGAAATGGAGCGGCGTGCCGGTGCTGTGCCTGGTGCCGGATGAACCGGTGCATCGGGCATCGATCCCGGTGGAAGTGGCGGCGGCGGTGGACGCGGTCGACTGGTCGCGCTTCGCAGCGCGGCGGATGATGCGATGAGTCCTCAATTGCACGTTTAGCGCCGGCCCGGAGGGCCGGGCTCGCCACCCCGCTCAAAGTGCCGCGATTTCCTCAAACCTCGCTTTTAAATCCCCGTACAATTTATCGTAGACCGCAAAATGCCTGTCGTAGAGTGCCATTGATTTCTTATTGGGAACAATCTTCACCGTCTGCCCGATCGAGGATTTGCACGCTTCCTCGACACTGCCCCACACGCCGGTCCCCACGCCCGCCAGAAGCGCCACCCCATACGCCGGGCCTTCCCCGGCGTTGGTCAGCACGATCGGCTGCTTGTAAATATCCGCCTGAAGATGCCTCCAGAAATCGCTCCGCGCTCCGCCGCCCGTCGCCCGGACCTGGGTGACGGCGATGCCCATGTTCTGCATGATCTCCAGCGCATCGCGCATGCCGTAGGTCACGCCTTCGAGCAGCGATCGGATCATCATCGCGCGCGTGGTGCGGGCGGTGGCGCCGATCCATCCGCCGCGGGCTTTCGGGTCGGGGTGCGGGCAACGCTCACCGGTGAGATAGGGCAGGAAAAAGGTTCCCTCGCTGCCCGCCGGCGCGGTGGCGGCTTGGGCGACGAGCAATTCGTAGGGATCGACTTTCTGCTTTTTCGCCTGCGCCATTTCGGTTTGGGCAAACTGATTGCGGAACCATTGGAAGCTGCCGCCCGCCGATAGCATGCAGCCGAACACGCACCATTTTCCCGGCACGGCATGGCACATGGTATGAACGCGCCCCTGTGGATCGCGCGTCGGTTTATCGCTGTGGGCGAACACCACGCCGCTCGTGCCGAGCTGCGCGCTGACGATCCCGGCGGCGACGATCCCATTGCCCACACCGCCCGCCGGCTGATCCCCCGCGCCGCCCACCACCGGAATGCCCGCGATCAATCCCATCGCCTTGGCGGCGGTTTCGTGCAGCGTGCCGGTCACTTCCTGCGATTCGTGCATGCTCGCTAAAAGTGCTTTGTCAATCCCGAGCAGTGAAAGCAGTTTGTCCGACCAGCGGCGGTTGACCACATCGAGCAGCAGCGTGCCGCTGGCATCGCTCACTTCGGTCGCATACTCACCGGTCATCCGATAGCGGATGTAATCCTTGGGCAGCAGGATGTGTTTCGTTTTGGCATACACGCGCGGCTCATGCTGCCTCACCCACAGAATTTTCGGAGCGGTGAACCCGGTCAGCGCCGGATTGGCAACCAGCTCGATCAGCGCCTCCCGCCCCCCGGCTTTGCTCTCGATTTCAGCGCATTGCTCGGCGGTGCGTTGGTCGTTCCACAGCAGGGCTGGCCGCAATGATTTCACG